>NZ_JAZHLJ010000006.1:0-141309 GCF_036549495.1 Aurantimonas sp. C2-5-R2 | reverse complement strand
CCTTTCCCATAGAGCACCTCCTGCTCACAGAGAATCAAACCGAACATCAAATGGGAACCCGTCGATTCAAATTATTCGCCGGATGCTCTAGTGTACTCGGTGATGTTCACTTTGTGCGATACTAAATATGAGAAAAATGGTGCCGCTTAGGTGACTCGAACACCTGACCCCATCATTACGAATGATGTGCTCTACCAACTGAGCTAAAGCGGCCTTGGCCGGCGGGTGGATCACCCACGGACGGCGTCCTGATAGCCTTAAACGGGGCCGGGTTCAAGCCGCAATCAGCGCGGCACCGTTCCGCATCGGCGCGACCGGTGACTGCAATGGGCCGAGGGGGCGTGCCGGATCGTCGCGGAGCGCCGCGCTTCGCGGCAGCGGGGCCACCCGGTGTCCGGTCAGCCGCAGATCTGGCGCTTGGCGGTCGCGTATTCCTCGGCCAGGCGGTCGACCAGTGCGCCGGCCGGGCCGACGGACCGCACGGCGCCGATGCCCTGGCCCGAGCCCCAGATCTCCTTCCAGGCCTTTGGCTTGGCGCTGGCGCCGCCGAAATCCATCAGCGTCGCGTCGCTCTCAGGCAAATTCTCCGGATCGAGGCCCGACGCTTCGATCGAGGCGCGCAGATAATTGCCGTGAACGCCGGTGAAGAGGTTGGTGTAGACGATGTCGCCGGCGCGGCCCTTCACGATGCCGTTCTTGTAGTCCTCAGCCGCGCGCGCCTCGTCGGTGGCGATGAAGGCCGAGCCGACATAGGCCCCGTCGGCGCCCATCGCCTCGGCCGCCAGCACCGCCCGGCCATTGGCGATCGCGCCGGATAGGAACAGCGGCCCGTCGAACCATTCGCGGATTTCCTGGACCAGCGCGAAAGGCGACAGCGTGCCGGCATGGCCGCCGGCGCCTGCAGCAACCGCGATCAGCCCGTCGGCGCCCTTTTCGATCGCCTTGCGGGCAAAACGGTCGTTGATGATGTCGTGCAGCACGATGCCGCCGTAGGAATGGACGGCGTCGTTGAGTTCGGGGCGGGCGCCGAGCGAGGTGATGACGATCGGCACCTTGTGCTTCACGCAGGCCGCCAGATCGTGCTCCAGCCTTGTATTGGACTTGTGGACGATCTGGTTGACCGCGAAGGGTGCGGCCGGCCGCTCGGGATGATCGCGATCGTGGGCGGCCAAGGCTTCCTCGATCTCGCAGAGCCATTCGTCGAGCTGCTCCGCCGGCCGGGCGTTGAGCGCCGGAAACGAGCCGACGACGCCCGCCTTGGCCTGGGCGATCACCAGCGGCGGGTGCGAAATGATGAACAGCGGCGCCGCGATCACCGGAATCCGCAATCGGCCGTCGAGAATGGGAGGAAGGGCCATGAGCGCATCTCGCGGATGATTGACGTTAACGTAAGATCGGGCGACGGGTAGCAGATCGGGCCGAGCGACGCAAAGGACGTCCGATCTCTATGCGAGGTGGGTCGCACTGTCACGATGAGCGGCGCGGGCGGTGGCGAAGCGCCGCACCGACTTGCGTCCTGTCCCGGAGCGGGCGATTTTGTCGGCCCATGTCCGACCTGTTTCCGCCCGTCCCGTCGACGCCCTCGTTGTTCGCCGATCCACTCGTTCCCCTCGTCCGGGTGATCGATACGGAGACGGCGGGCCAGCGGCTGGAGGAGGACGCGGTGATCGAGATCGGCTCGGTCGATCTCGATCTTTCGACCGGCGATATCGGCAACCCGATGCAGAGTTTCTGCGACCCGGCCGGCGTGGTGATCAACCCGCATGCCCGCCGCGTTCACCAGATCACCGATGAAATGCTCGTAGGCGCGCCGCCCTTCGCCGAAGCGGTGAAGCCATTCGCCGGCGCGTCCTATTTCGCCGCCCAGCGCGCCAGCTTCGACCAGCCGCGCCTGCGCCTCGCCGGCCGCTGGCTGTGCACGCACAAACTGGCGCTGCGGGCGTTCCCGCATGTGAAGGCGCACGGCCTCCAAAGCCTTATCAAATACGTGCCGCTCGATCTGTCGCCGGTCGCGCCGCTGCTGGAGGGCCTGCACCCGCATCGGGCGCTCTACGACGCCGTTTGCACGGCGGTGCTGTTGCGCCAGATCGCCGCGGCACTGATGCCGCGCTACGCCGATCTCGCCGATTTTCTCGAGCGGGCCGAGCGGGTCTCCAACGAACCGGCACTGTTGGCGCGGCTGCGTTTCGGTCGGCACAAGGGCGTCGAGGTCGCCAAGGTGCCGGACGACTATCTGGAATGGTTGATCCGCGAGCCCGGCATGGACGCCGACGCGGTGTTCACCGCCCGTCATCATTTGCGGCTGCGCGGCATGCGCGGGGCACGGCCGCTGCCGGCCAGCGCCGTTTAGGAGAGACGCAGGCGGTGACATCCGCCCCTGAAGCGGGCGATCCGGCGCCCTATCTATCGCCATTCCGAATCCTCCAAGCCGGAATACCATGCAGCGTTTCGCCGAACTTCTCGACCGTCTGGTGCTGACGCCGTCGCGGAACGGCAAGCTCAAGCTGATGACGGATTTCTTCGGCGCCGAGTCCGACCCCGAGCGCGGCTATGCGCTGGCCGCGATCACCGGCGATCTCGACATCAAAAGCGTCAAGCCGGCGATGCTGAGGGCGCTGATGGCGAGCCGCATGGATTCGGTGCTGTTCGGCTATTCCTACGACTATGTCGGCGATCTCGCCGAGACCATCGCCCTGGTCTGGCCGTCGCCCGATGACGGAAAGGCGCGCGCGGCGGCTCCGCCGCCGACGTTGGCGGACGTGGTCGAAACGCTGGATGGCGCCGCGCGGAAAGATGGCCCGGCGCTGGTCGAAGCCTGGCTCGACCGGCTGGATTCCTCCGGCCGCTACGCCTTGCTCAAGCTCGTCACCGGCGGGCTGCGGGTCGGGGTGTCGTCGCGCCTCGCCAAGCAGGCGCTGGCCGATTTCGGCGGCAAGGCCATCGCCGAGATCGAGGAACTCTGGCACGGGCTGGAGCCGCCCTACCAGCTGCTGTTCGCCTGGCTGGAGGGCCGGGCGGAAAAGCCGGTCTCGGCCGCCGCGGCGCCGTTCCGCCCGGTGATGCTGTCGCAGGCGCTGGCGGAGCCGGACTATGAGCGCATCGACCCTCAGAGCTACGCGGCCGAGTGGAAGTGGGACGGCATCCGCGTGCAGGCGACGGCCGAGCGAGGCACGCGGCGACTGTATTCGCGCACCGGCGACGATATCTCCGGTGCGTTTCCGGATCTTCTCGACTTCATGACCTATGAGGGTTCGCTCGACGGAGAATTGCTGGTGGCGACGCCGAAGGACGCCCGGTCAGGGACGGCCGAAGTCGCGGAGCATGAAGGTCCAACGCAAGACGAACTCGTCGTCGGCACCTTCTCCGACCTGCAGCAGCGGCTGAACCGCAAGACCGTTTCGGCCGCCGTGTTGAAGCGCTATCCGGTGTTTCTGCGCGCCTACGATCTCCTCCAGGATGGCGCAACCGATCTGCGCGGACTTGCCTTCGCCCAGCGCCGCGAACAGCTGGAGTCCTTTCTCGCCCGGCTGGAGCCATCGCGCTTCGACCTCTCGCCCTTCGTGCCGTTCGAATGCTTCGCCGACCTCGAAGGCCTGCGCGCCGCGCCTCCGCATCCGGTGATCGAGGGGCTGATGCTGAAGCGCTGGGATTCGGCCTATGTACCGGGCCGCCCGAAGGGGCCTTGGTTCAAATGGAAGCAGGACCCCCATCTGGTCGATGCCGTGCTGATGTACGCCCAGCGCGGCCACGGCAAACGCTCGAGCTTTTATTCCGACTACACGTTCGGCGTGTGGACCGGGCCGATCGATGCGCCGGAGTTGGTTCCGGTCGGCAAGGCCTATTTCGGCTTCACCGACGCGGAGCTGAAGCAGCTCGACAAATATGTCCGCGACAACACGGTCGAGCGCTTCGGGCCGGTGCGCTCGGTGCGGGCCGAGCCGGACCACGGCCTGGTCATCGAGGTGGCGTTCGAGGGGCTGGCCCGGTCGAGCCGGCACAAATCCGGCGTCGCGATGCGGTTTCCGCGCGTTTCGCGGCTTCGATGGGACAAGCCGGCCTTCGAGGCGGACCGGCTGGAGACGTTGCAGGCGATGCTGCCGGACGGGCCGGCGAGGTAACGCGGGCGGAGTTTGGCCTCCGGTTTCCGCATTGCCGCTCGACCTTGCGTCATCGCGATGCTCGGCCTACCTGCGACGGGACGAACGAGGACTGGAGAGACCAATCATGTCGGAACGGGTGAACAGTTTCCTCGGCGGCTCGCCGCTGGGCGTCATCGTCAAGCTCGTGCTCCTGTCGATCGTCGTCGGCGTGATTTTGTCCTGGCTGCAATGGAGCCCGGCGAACGTCGTCGACTGGGTCGTCGATCTGTTCCAATGGCTGTGGGGTAGCGTCTTCGGCTCGCTGGAGCGGGCGATCGACTATTTCATCCTCGGCGCCGCGATCGTCGTGCCGATTTTCATCATCTCGCGGCTGTTGACGCTCGGACGGCGCTAAAAGGACGTTGCGCGGCGCCGAAAACTGAACGGCCTGTAACTTAGGGCCCGAACTTCTTTGCTACAGCCGCCGCTTTCGCCGTTACCGCGGCTTTCGCTGCTTCTGCTGCAAGCGCTTTTGCCGCTTCTGCTAGTTGCGTTTTTGCTGTCGTTTTTGGCTCTCTCGCCGCTTCCGCCACTGCCGCTTCCGCTGCTTTCGCCGCCTCTTTCGCAGTCGCTTCCGCTGCTGCCGCCTTCGCTTCCGCCGCAGCTACTTCCGCCGCGACTACTTCCGCCGCTTGGGTTTCCCGCCCGGCCTCTGCCCGCTCCTTCATCGCTTTGGCGCTCTGGCTGATTGTTTCCATGATCTGGTGGATAGGGTCGGCGCCACCCGCGAGAAGCGCTCCGACGAGGAGGATATCGACCAGCCGCATTGGGATTTTCATTGTATAATCGGGCGCCATCATTGCACCCAGAATGCTGACTCCGGCAAGGCCCATCAAAGTGCCCAGGATGAGCGAGAAGATCGTGGCTCGCAATTTGGTCGCTGCCTTGCCCATGACGTCGCCCGGGCCGGGCAACGCTGACGGGGTCTTCGGTTGGTTGGGTTCCAGAAATACCGACACATAGACCTCGGTCGTCCTTTCTACGAACAAGGCAAGCGCGACGAAGATGCCCAGTCGTTCGAGGACGGGCACGATCGCCCCATCATTTACCGCAAAGACGGAGAAGGAATCGGATTTGGTGTCGAGGAGCCATGCCGTCAAAGCCACAAGTACGATGCCGGAGACGACCATGAGAAATAATCGTCCGAGAGACGATTGCATGGAAGCATACCCCCGAAAGCATTGACTTCCGTAAAGGAATTCTGATGAGAATGATCCCATAATTTCAGTTATACAAGTAGTTTATTGAGTTTTATTAACAAAATTCGGACGTTGCGGACTGGCGGTCAACCGAATTCCCGCGCCACGCGGTGCAGGGTGGTGTGGCGGCGGGCGAGCGCCTCGATATCGCGCGAATAGCCGCCCCCGACGACGCAGGCGACCGGAATGTCGCGGTCGCGGAAAAAGCCGATAACCGTGCGGTCGCGATCGGCAAGCCCCGAATCCGATAGGGCCAAACGCCCGAGCCGGTCCTCGGCGTGCGGATCGACACCGGCATTGTAGAACACGATCTCCGGCTGGGACTGCCGCGTCGCCTCGGCCAGCGCCGCCCCGAGCGCTTCGAGATAGACGGCGTCACCGGTGCCGTCGGCGAGCGGCACGTCGAGGTCGGAATTCGCCTTCTCGGTCGGATAGTTTTTCGCCGCGTGGATCGACAGCGTGAAGACGCGAGGCTCCTCGGCGAAGATCCGCGCCGTGCCGTCGCCCTGATGCACGTCGCAATCGACGACCAGCACCTGGCCCACATCGCCATCGGCCAGCAGCACCGAGGCGGCGACGGCGACGTCGTTGAACACGGAGAAACCCGCGCCGCCGGAGCGGTGGGAATGATGACTGCCGCCGGCGGTATTGCAGGCAAGGCCCTCGGCCAGGGCCAGCTTGGCGGCGAGCACCGTACCGCCGGTGGCGCAGCGCGAGCGCATCGCGACCCGCTCGTCCACCTTGAAGCCGATCGCCTTCTCGATCGCCGGCGGCACGGCGGTAAACAGCACCTGATCGACATAGAGCGGATCATGGGCGAGCCGCAGCCAGCCGGGTAGCGCCGGGGCCGGAATGTGGAAGCCATCCGGCGCGACGACACCGTCCTCGACGAGAATCTGGGCCAGCCGCGTGAATTTCGACATCGGGAAGCGATGATGGGCGTCGAATTTGGCGTCAAAGGCGGGATGGTGGATCATCGGAACCGGCATGATCTGGCAAGATAGGGCGTTGCCGGCGCAGGGCACCGCGACAAGGTTTCGCTTGCCCGGCTTGGGCTCTAATGCGAATTCCCGTCGATGCGACGTGACGGTGACGATCAGATCGAGAGTGCGGCGGAGTCCGGCCCAGTAGCGGGGCCGGGGCGTTCGCGGCCTTTCACGGTCAGCCATCGCGAGGTCTGGGCGATCACCCTGCCGATGACGCTGGCGTTTCTGACGACGCCGCTGATCGGCCTGACCGACACCGCCGTCGTCGGGCGCATCGGCGACGCCACGTTGCTCGGCGGGCTCGTCGTCGGCGCGTTGATCTTCGATTTCGCCTTCGCCACCTGCAACTTCCTGCGCTCGGGCACGACCGGACTGACCGCGCAGGCGATGGGCGAGGCGAATGGCCGCGAGGCG
The DNA here is from genome assembly GCF_036549495.1 of Aurantimonas sp. C2-5-R2. Classification (NCBI taxonomy): domain Bacteria; kingdom Pseudomonadati; phylum Pseudomonadota; class Alphaproteobacteria; order Hyphomicrobiales; family Aurantimonadaceae; genus Aurantimonas; species Aurantimonas sp. C2-5-R2. The sequence goes on along the minus strand of NZ_JAZHLJ010000006.1, from coordinate 134,571 downwards.
CAGGCGGTATTCTGGCGCGCCATGGTTCTTGCGCTCGGCATCGGTATTCTGCTGATTCTCGCCGAGTCGCTGGTGACCTCGCTCGGGCTGCTGGCGATCGCGCCGGGGCCGGGTGTCGCTGAAATCACCCGGCTCTACGTCTTCCTGCGGATGTATTCGGCGCCCTTCGCGCTGGTGAATTACGCCATCCTCGGTCATGTGCTCGGTCGGGGGCGCGGCGGACTGGGGCTCGTGCTCCAGATCGTCGTCAACGGCACCAATATCGGCCTGTCGATCCTGTTCGGCCTCGTCATGGAATACGGCATCGCCGGTGTCGCGATCGGGACGGTCTGCGGCGAGGCGGTCGGGGCGGTCGTCGGCTTCCTGGTGGTTGTGCGCGGTTTCGATCGCACCGAGCGGCCGTCGCCCGCCCGAATCTTCGACCGGCGGGGCATCACGCGGATGGTCGCAGTCAATCGCGACATCATGATCCGCACCTTCTGCCTGCTCGGTGCCTTCGTGCTGTTTACCCGCCTCGGCGCCCGCACCGGCGCGCTGACGCTGGCCGCCAACGGCATCTTGATGAACTTCTTCCTCGTCGGCGGCTATTTCCTCGACGGCATGGCGACGGCGTCGGAACAACTCGTCGGACGGTCGGTCGGGGCGCGATTCCGGCCGGCCTTCGACCGGACGGTTAAGCTGACGCTCGTCTGGGGGCTCGGGCTCTCGCTGGTGCTGTCGGCGCTTTTCCTCGTGTCGGGCGAGGCACTGATCGCCTTCCTGACGACGGACCCGGCGGTGCGGGACGCGGCCGGCGAGTATCTGGTCTGGGCGGCACTGACGCCCTTTGCCGGCGCGCTCGCCTTCATCATGGACGGCATCTTCATCGGCGCGACCTGGTCCCGGACGATGCGCGATATGATGATCGCGTCCTTCGTCATCTTCGCCGTCGGCGCCTACGCGCTATCGCCGGTCTTCGGCAATGACGGGCTGTGGGGCGCGCTGCTGGTCTTCCTCGGGTTTCGCGGGATCAGCCTGATGGCGCTGCTGCCGCGCCGCCGGGCCGAGACATTTGGACCGACCGCCGCCTGATCACGTTCAGTCCGGCGGCGGCGCGGCCAGGATCTCCTCGGTTCGGCTGCCGCGCAGCTCGGCGATATGATCCAGGCCGGCCCTGTCCAGATACCGGACCATCTCCTTCAGGATACGCACCGGAAGGTCCGGCCCTTCATAGACGAGCCCGGTATAGAGCTGTACGAGATTGGCGCCCGCCTCGATCTTGCGCAGCGCCGTGCGGGCGTTCTCCACGCCGCCGACGCCGATCAGCGGAAAATTCGGCCCGAGCGCCTGCCGAAATTGCGCCAGGACATAGGTCGAGCGGTCCATCAGCGGCCGGCCCGACAGGCCGCCGGCTTCGAGCGCGTGCGGTTGGCCGACAACGCCTGCCCGCGACAGCGTCGTGTTCGACACGACCAACCCGTCGATCCGCCGCTTGCGGACGGCGGTGACGATTTCGTCGATCTGATCGGAGGCCAGATCCGGGGCGAGCTTGAGGAAGAGCGGCTTGGCAGGACCGCCCGACAGCGCCGCATAGCCGTCGCGGGCGGCCACCACCGCCTTGAGCAGCCGGTCGAGGTCAGAGCCGGTCTGAAAGGCCCGCAGCCCCGGCGTGTTCGGCGAGGAGATGTTGACCGTCAGATAGCTCGCCACGGCCTCGAAGCGGTTGACGCCTTCCACATAGTCGGCGACCCGATCCTTGGAATCCTTGTTGGCGCCGATGTTGACGCCGACGATGCCGGCCTTGCGGATGCGCGCTTCCAGCCGCTCGAACGCCTCGGCATGGCCGTCATTGTTGAAGCCGAGCCGGTTGATGACCGCGTGCGCCTGTTCGAGACGGAAGACGCGGGGCTTCGGGTTGCCCTCCTGCGGCTGCGGCGTCACCGTGCCGACCTCGACGAAGCCGAAGCCAAGCCGCAGCGCCGCGTCCGGAACCTCGGCGTTCTTGTCGTAGCCGGCGGCGAGGCCGAGCGGATTGGGAAAGGCGATGCCGGCGACGACGGTCCGCAGTCGGTTGTCGACCGGCGTGTTGACCCGCGGCATCAGCCCGCGCTTCAAAGCCGCGATCGACAGGGCATGGGCGCGCTCGGGATCGAGGCGAAACAGGGCCGGACGGGCCAGCCGGTAGAGCCGATTCATCTGACCGAGCCGGGAAACTGGTGACCGCCGTCGATCCCCAGCGGCAGATCCTCGACCCAGACCACCGCATCGAGGGGAAGCGGGCCGTAAAGATGCGGGAACAGTGCGCCGCCGCGCGATTTCTCAAAGCGCAGCGCGTCGCCCAGTTTGTCAGGGTCGACCGCGATCAGCACCAGATCGCTCTGCCCGGCGAAATGCCGGGCGGCGGTCTCACGGACCTGCCGGCCGGTGGAGAAATGGATGAAGCCGTCCGCTTCGTCGATGGGCGCGCCGTCGAACTGGCCTTTCGCCTTGGCGGCTTCCCAGAGGGGGTGAGGCGCGATCTTGTAGATGGGTTGATCCATGACAAACCGGTGCCAGAGCGGCGGCGTCAGGTCAATCACCCGCTGCCTTGAGACGGTCACGCGGTGGGTCTACGCTTCGATTGTCTGTCGCATCTCTCAAGGGTGGCAGGGTCGCATTCATGGAGCCAGCGCCAATGTCCCGAATCGTCTCAGCCCTCCTCGCGGTCGGCATGGTCGCCGCCGTGCCGGCATCCGCGCAGTCGATCCTCGACAGCAGCGGCGGCCGCTACCAGATGCAGCCGGTCGAGGGCGGCATCGCCCGCCTCGATACACAGACCGGAGCGGTCGATCTCTGCCGGATCGAGGGCGATGCCTTGGTCTGCAAGGGCTCGAGCGAGGGCCGGCGGGGCGATGCCGACCGGATCGCCGATCTCGAAGCGCGGGTCGCGGCGCTCGAAGGCGGGAAAAGCGCTGTCGATGACGTGGACGCGGCCGACCAGGCGATCAAGACGATGCGGCAGGTCTTCCGCGGCTTCGCCGACATCGTCCGCGATCTGGAGCGCGATCTCGGCTCCGATCCGGACAAGGCGGAAGGCGATGGGGAACCAGGCCGGACCTGATCGCCCTTCGGATCACGTCGGAATGTCGAACACCGGAAACTCCATCCGCCGCTTGAGAAAGTCCTCCATCTCGTCGAGCGAGCGCTCTGTCGCCTTGGTCGGGAAGGCCTGGAAGACGTGCGCCCCGCCATTGGTCAGCGCGAGTTCCGCCTCGATGCCGCTGGAAATCCAGCGCGCCGCCATGAACAGCGTGTCATCGATGAGGAGATCTCGTGTTCCGCAACTGAACAGAGCGGGCGGCAAGCCTTTCAGATCGGCGTAGAGCGGCGAGACGGTCGGGTCCTTGAGGGAGTAGCTTTCCGGCACGAAGCGCAGGACGAATTCCTTCACATCGTCGGTATTGAGGACGAGGCGCTCGTCGCCGAAATTGCGCACGCTCGGCGTCAGCGATAGATCGTAGCAGCCGGCGACGAGATTGGCCGCCTTGAACGGTGTCACGCCGTATTCGTCGCGCAACCGGAGCAGCGTCAGAACGGCGAGATGCGCGCCGGCCGACTCGCCGCCGATCGCCAGGAAGCCGCGCGGCAGATCGGCCAGATGGCCGTTCGCCAGCGCCAGCGCGATATCGGCGCAATCATGCAGAGCGGCCGGGAAGGGATCTTCCGGCGCCAGACGGTATTCGACCGAGGCAACGGTGAGCCCGGTGTTGTCGGCGAGGCGCCGCAGCCGCGGGTCGGATTCCTCGGACCCGCCGAAAACCCAGCCGCCGCCGTGGATGTGCAGAAAGGTGCCGCGCGTCGCGCCGTCCGTGGGCCTGAGCACCCGGACCGCGATCTCGCGTCCGGCGCTGCCGATATGGACGATCGTCTCGGCGGCCTTGTCCTTCGGAGCAGGTGGGAACACGCCGCGCCCTTCCTTGCGCAGCTCCCGAACCCGCTCGACCGGCATCGACCAGGGACTGGGCAGGATCTTCTGTTCGGCGATGATTCTGTCGTTCAGTTCGACGATTTCCGGATCCGTCTCGTCCGGGTCGAAAACTGTCGGATCGATCGTCACGCGCGCTTGTGTCATTGCCGTTTCCCTGTTGCCGGGGAAGAAGTTAGGACGCGGGACGACGGGTTGTAGGGTCGAGGTGGCCGGTGCGATCGAATGGACACGAAATGCAGGGAGTCCGCCATGCGCCAACATATCGAAATCTTGAAGATTTCGACGCCCGGCCGGTCGATGGTCGAGATCAGTCATCAGATCGCCGAACGTCTCGCCGCGGCGGGAGCCCGCGACGGCCTCGTCACGCTGTTTATCCGACATACGTCCGCGTCTCTGACAATCCAGGAGAATGCCGATCCCGACGTGCGGCACGATCTGCTGGGGGCACTCGACCGCTTGGCGCCCGAGGATGCGCCCTATACGCACACGATGGAGGGGCCTGACGACATGCCGGCCCACATCAAGTCGGCGCTGACGGCAACCAGCCTCGCCGTGCCGGTCTCGGCGGGACGCATGATGCTCGGAACCTGGCAGGGTATCTACGTCGTCGAACATCGCGCACGGCCGCATTCGCGCGAAATCGTCCTCCATTTCGCCGGAAGTATCCCGTGAAGCGGCTGCCATTAGGGAATGGTCTTGATCCGGAGGACCAAGAGGGTCAAGAAAAGCCGACAGCCGGGAGGAGCGGCCGCCGCAGCGCCGCGGCGGCACCGGGAATACGACGGGAGGAACAACGGACATGAGCCATGTCTTCATCGTGGCCGACGACCATCCACTGTTTCGCGGCGCCCTGCGGGAAATCCTGACGGCGCTGCCGGACCCGGCCGAGATCGTCGAAGCGGCGGATTTCGACCAGGCCGCGGCGGCGCTGGAGGCCAATCCGGACGCTGACCTGATGCTGCTCGATCTCAATATGCCGGGCACCAGCGGCCTGTCCGGTCTGGCATTGCTCAGGGCCGATCATCCCTCGGTTCCGATCGCGATCGTCTCCGGCAGCGAAGACGCGCCGATCGTGGCGCGGGCCCTCGATCTGGGTGCCTCGGGGTTCATCCCGAAATCGTCGAGCTTGGACACGATCCGTCAGGCGATTCTTTCGCTTCTCGCCGGCGAGGTCTTCTTGCCGCCGGACATTTCACTCGATGCCGAGCGCGATCCGGAAGTGACGCAGCTGATCCGGCGCATCCGGACACTGACGCCACAACAGACGCGGGTGTTGACCATGCTTGGCCGGGGGCTTCTCAACAAGCAGATCGCCTATGAACTCGGCATATCGGAGGCGACGATCAAGGCGCATGTCTCGGCCGTGCTCTTGAAGCTCGGCGTCGACAGTCGCACGCAGGCGGTGATCCGCCTCTCCAAACTCGGCATCGATCTGGAAGGCGGTTTCGCGGCCTGAGAGCATCTGGCCTGGCGCCAGGCTCGGCTACTCGGCTGCTTCGCGGCGATTGCTCCTGCGGCCCATCGCGGCTCGCAGGGAGGCAGGCTTCAGCGGCTTCGTCAGCACATCGACGTCCATGGCGAGGGCCTGTTCGCGCAGATCCGGCGACCGGTCCGCGGTGACGAGGATCACCGGAAGCTGCGGATCGAGCGTCCCGCGAAGCAGGCCGATGGCGTCGAGCCCGTTGCCGTCATCGAGATGGTAGTCGACGAGGGCGATATCCGGCAGGATTCCCCGCTTCGAGAGCATGTCGACGGCCTCACCCGCCGAGCCGAAAGCTTCGACCTCGCAACCCCACCCGGTGAGAAGGACCCGCATCCCCTCGCGGATGGCGACCTCGTTGTCGATACACAGCACCCGCGTGCCGCCGAGCGCCAAGCCGGACCGCGCCGGTAGCAGCGGCGTTTCCGTCAGCAGAACGGGCTTAGCCTCGGCGACCGGCAGGGTGATGCGGAAGCGGGTTCCCCGCCCATGCTCCGAGGTCGCCTCGACCGGATGGTCGAGAACCCGCGCGATGCGGTCGACGATGGACAGGCCGAGGCCGAGACCGCGGGCGGTCCGGCTGCCTTCATCGAGTCGCACGAACTCCTGATAGATCGTTTCCAGCTTGTCGGCGGGGATGCCGATGCCGCTGTCGGCGATCTCGATGTCGACGCTGCCGCCGACCCGATGCCGGACTCCGACGACGACCTTGCCCGCGCGTGTGTATTTGACGGCGTTCGAGACGAGATTCTGGATCAGGCGTCGGAGCAGGTTACGGTCCGAGCGGACGGCGGCGCTGGTGCGCACGAAGCGCAGTACGATGGCCTTTTCCTCGGCGAGCGGCCGCATGTCGGTCTCGATCTGGCGCAGTAGCCGGTCGAGAGGGAAGTCCTCGACCTTGGCCTGCATTCCCCCGGCCTCGAGACGGGAAATGTCGAGTACCGCGCCGATGATCGCCTCGACGGCCTCCAGCGAGGAGCCGATATTGGCGGCGATCTCCCGGCCGGCACCGGTGTCCTGACGCTCTTGAAGCGCGGCCGCATAGAGCCGCGCGGCGTTGAGCGGTTGCAGGATGTCGTGTCCGGCGGCGGCGAGAAACCGCGTCTTGCCGAGATTGGCCGCGTCGGCCACCTGACGGGCCTTGGCGAGTTCGTTGTTGGCGTTCAGAAGTTCGCCGGTGCGCACACGGACCCGTTCCTCCAGGCTTTCGTTCATCTCGCGCAATGCTGCGGCCTGCATGACGCGCTCCGTCATATCGGAGACGGTGGCCACCAACCCACCCTCCGGCATCCGATTGGCGCGGAACTCCAGGACCCGTCCGGAGCGCTTCAGGCCGATCTGACGCAAGGCGGGGGCGCGTGTCAGGCTCTCGAAGCTCACCTCGTATTCCTCGCGATCGATCTCGCCCGCGTCGAGCAGCTCGTCGAGCACGACGGTGAAGGGCGTGCCGATCTGGCCGAAATCCGGCGACAGGCCGACCAGATCGCGGAACTGGCGGTTCCAGAAGGTCAGCCGATAGTCGGAATCGAAGATCGCCAGCCCCTGGTCGACCTGATCGAGCGCGATCCGCAAGAGGTCACGATTGTATTGCAGCGCTTCGGAGGCATCGTCGAGAAGCCGAAGCGCCGACCGGCTGGAATCGGCGTGCCGCTGGAACAGGAGCGACAGGACCAGGCGGGAGGAGGCCGAGCCGATCGCGGAGGCCAGAAGCTGTTCGGAGAAGCGGATCGTCGCGCTGTCAGCGGTCGCGTTGGCGTCGAGCGTTCGGCCTTCCTCCTCGGCGAAGCGCGCCAGCGATCGTTCGGTGCGCTCGGCGCCGAGATAGCGCGCGATGGTCGCCGTCAGCTCGCCGACGCTGACGCCGGAGCGGGTGCGGCGCAAGCCGGCGGCCGGCCCGGCGTCCTTGGCCGCGAAGATGGCGCCCTGAATCCGCTCAAGGGGAGTCGCCGGGCGACTGAGCGAGCCGATGACGAGACAGGCGATATTGGCCAGCAGGCTGGCGAGGCAACCGAACAGCAGCGGATCGATGTCGGGTGTGGCCGCGGCCGCTGCCGCAAGGGATCCGGTGACCGCCGGCGCCTGGATCGCCGGCAGGAGCAGCGTATAGGCCCAGACCAGGATGCCGGCGATGAGCCCGGCCATGGCGCCGCGTGCATTCGCCCTCTTCCAGAACAGGCCGGCGAGGAAGGGCGGGGCGAGCTGTGCGATGGCGGCGAAGGACAGGAGCCCGATCGAGGCAAGACCGCTGCCCGTTCCGGCGAAGCGGTAATAGCCGTATCCCAGAAACACCACGACGAGAATCGCCGAGCGGCGCACGTTGAGGATCAGCCGGGTTTCGTCCTGGCGGGTGTCGATGCCGGGACCGCGGCGCTTGAGCAGCCACGGCAGGACGAGGTCGTTCGAGATCATGATCGACAGCGCGACACTGGCGACGATGACCATGGCGGTCGCCGCCGAGAGGCCGCCGATGAAGGCGACGAGCGACAGGGCGTCCTGACCCTGCGACAGGGGTAGCGACAGCACGTAGAGGTCGGCATCGACCGTGCCGCCAAGCTTGATCAGGCCGGCGGCGGCGATCGGGGCGACGAAGATGTTGATCAGAACGAGATAGAGCGGAAACAGCCAGCGGGCGCGGCGGATTTCGTCGCGGGTGCGGTTTTCCACCACGGTCATATGGAACTGCCGCGGCAGCAGCAGGATGGCCAGCGCGCTCAGGCCCATCGACGCGAGGAAGCGGCCTCCGATTTCCGAGCTGAAGGCGCTGGTCACGGCCGGGCTTGCCAGAGCGGCGCTCCAGAGTTCGCCGGGCTCGAACAGCACGAAAGTGACCCAGATCCCGATCGCCAGGAAGGCGGCGAGCTTGACGATCGATTCCATCGCCACGGCGAGGACGAGACCGTCCTGGTGCTCGGTGGCGTCGGCATGACGGGTGCCGAACAGAATTGCGAAGATGCCGAGAACGGTCGCGACCAGCAGGGCGAGGTCGTTGAACAGCGGCGGCATCTCGGGGGTCGCGCGATAGTGGGCGACCAGCGCGGCGACACTGGTCGAGATCGCCTTGAGCTGCAGCGCGATATAGGGGACCGTGCCGATGATGGCGATCAGCGTGGCCAGGGCCGCGACCGAAGGGTTCTTGCCGTAGCGCGAACCGATGAAGTCGGCGACGGTGGTGATGCGCTCGGCCTTGGCGTGCCGGACCAGCCGTTCGATGAAGGCCGGCGCGAGCAGGAACACGAGAATCGGACCGAGATAGATCGCCAGGAAAGACAGCCCGTCCCGCGCGGCGACGCCGACCGACCCGAAGAAGGTCCAGGAAGTGCAATAGACGGCGAGACTGAGCGCGTAGACGCCAGGCCGGCTCTGGTTTGCATGGCCGTCCGCGGCCCGCCGGTCGCCCCACCAGGCGACGGCGAACAGCAAAAGCAGATAGGCGATCGCCGTGACGACGATGATGCCACTGTTCAAATCCAGCCTCCCACGGCGGATGAGGTCCGCCGTCTGTCGGCGAACAGAACCACCGGGGCCGCCGCAAGTCCAGATATGGCGGGGAGAATGCCGCCGGTCATGCCGATTGTGTCGGCGCGGCGAGTTTGTATGATCGCGCGCAACCGCGCGACATCACGCCGTCGATATCAGGACGAAGAATGCTTCAGGAATTCAAGGAATTCGCCCTCAAGGGCAACATGGTCGATCTGGCGATCGGCATCATCATCGGGGCGGCGTTTTCCGGCCTCGTCAATTCACTGGTCAGCGACCTGTTCATGCCGCTGGTTGCGGTCCTCACAGGCGGCGTCGATTTCACCAACAAGTTCGTCGCCCTGTCCTCCGTCGTGACCGCGACGAGCCTTGAGGCCGCCCGCGAACAGGGGCCGGTCTTCGCCTATGGCAAGTTCGTGACGCTGACGATCAACTTCCTGATCGTCGCCTTCATCCTGTTCCTCGTGGTCAAGGGCATGAACCGGATGCAGCGCAAGGAAGAGGCCAAGCCTGTCGAAGTCTCCAAGGTGCCGCGTCAGGAAAAATTGCTCGAGGAAATCCGGGATTTGATGGCGGTCGCTACCGACAGAGCGCCGCGCGCGTGAGCCCAGCCGATCATCCGTAAGCGGTGCGAAGGGATTGACGCGGCGCGCGCGAGGCGCGATGGCGAAATCCGCGAAGTTGTCGCGCCGCGATCTCCGTCCTTGAAGGCCGAACCATGAGCGATCTTACCCAGTTGCGGCGCGAAGCGGTCGCGGCACCGGAAAGCGGCATCGTCGCCGTGATCAACTATGCGCGGGAGCGTGAGGGGCTGATCCCGATGTGGGCCGGCGAGGGCGATATCGCGACGCCGGATTTCATCTGCGCCGCCGCCTCGGCGAGCCTCAAGGCCGGGGAGACCTTCTACACTTGGCAGCGGGGGTTGCCGGAATTGCGCCAGGCGCTCGCCGATTACACCGCGCGGCTTTACGGACGACCGTCCTTGCCGGATCGCTTCTTCGTGACCGGTTCGGGGATGCAGGCGATCCAGATCACGCTGGCGGCGCTCGCTGGGGCCGGCGACGAAGTCGTCTTCTTCGGCCCGGCTTGGCCGAATTTCGCGGCGGCGACCGAGCTCCAGGGTGCGGTCGCGCGCGAGGTCGCGCTCGACTGGACCGAGGCGGGCTGGCAGTTGGATCTGCAGAAATTCAAGGATGCGATCGGCCCGAAGACCCGGGCAGTGTTCGTCAATACGCCGGCCAACCCGACCGGCTGGACGGCCGACGAGGCGACATTGCGCGCCATCCTGGAAATCGCCCGTGATGCCGGAATCTTCATCATCGCCGACGAGATCTATAGCCGCTTCTACTATTCCGGCGGACGGGCGCCATCGTTTCACGATGTGATGGAGGAGGACGATCGGATCGTCTTCGTCAATTCCTTCTCAAAGAACTGGGCGATGACCGGCTGGCGGGTCGGCTGGATCGAGACCAACGCCGCCTTTGGCGACATCATCGAGAACCTCATTCAATATTCGACTTCGGGCGTTGCTGCCTTCATGCAACGCGGGGCGCTCGCAGCCTTGGAACAAGGTGAGGCGTTCGTGGAAAGCCAGATCGCTCGTGCTGCCGAAGCGCGGGAGATTTTCGCCTCGCGACTCCTGGCCACCAACCGGGTGTCGATGACGCCGCCTGACGGGGCGTTCTACGCCTTCTTTGCCATCGACGGCATCGCGGATACCCGCGCCGCGGCCTTTCGCATCGTCGACGAGGCCGGGGTGGTACTCGCGCCCGGCACCGCCTTCGGCCAATCCGGCCATCGGTTTCTCAGAGCCTGCTTCCATCGCCGGCTGGACGAGGTGGAAACTGCCGCCGACCGTCTCGTCGATTGGATCGGCCGGGCGGTGTGAGAGCCGTCGACGGTCGCACCCTCTCGCATCGCTTCGCAACGCTCGCCCTCGCCGGACTCGGCGGCCTTGCCGCCTCGGCGCTCGGTCTGCCGGTCGCCTGGCTGCTGGGACCGGTGCTCGCGGTGTCGGCGGCGAGCATCGCCGGGCTCGATACGGAACTGCCGCAGGTATTGCGCACGCTGGCGTTCTTCGTTCTTGGCGTCCAGGCCGGTTCCGGGGTGACGCCGGACGTGCTGGAGCAGATCGCCATCTGGCCGCTGTCCTTCGCCGTCCAGATGCTTGGAGTCGGCGTGGTCATCGTGCTGACCCACGCCTTCCTGCATCGCGTGCTGCACTGGGACAAGGACACCGCGCTGTTCGCTTCGCTTCCCGGCGCGCTGTCCTTCGTGCTGGCCGCCGCGTCCGAAACCCGGGCCGATCTCACCCGGATCACCATCGTCCAGAGCGTCCGGCTGCTCTTTCTGATCGGTGCCCTGACGCCGATCCTCGCCTGGCTGGAAGGCGGCGCCGACGTGGTCGCAATGGCGCGCGGTACGGAGGGGACTCTCGCCGACTACGCCTTGCTCTTCAGCCTATGCGCACTGGTTGCGTTCGCCGGTCATCTGATCCGGTTGCCCGGCGGGATGATGCTGGGCGCCCTGATCGGCAGCGGGGCGTTGCACGTCGGCGGCGTCTCGACGGTGGCGATTCCACCGGTGCTCGCGATCCCGAGCCTCGTTCTTCTCGGCACGCTGATCGGTTCGCGGCTCAAGGGGATCAATATCACGGCGTTTTCGCGACTGCTTCCGGCCGCCATAGGGTCCTTTGCGATCGGTCTGGTCGTTTCCGCGGCGGCGGCGGCTGTGGCCGTGGTGGCGCTCGGAATCGGCTTTGGAAAGGTGGCGCTCGCCTATGCGCCTGGCGCTCTGGAGGCGCTGACCGTGCTGGCATTCCAGTTCGACGTCGATCCTGCCTATGTGGCGGCCCATCATGTCGTGCGTTTCGTCAGCATCGCGATGGTGGTTCCCCTGCTCGCGAAGCGCCGCGCGCGACCGGGCGACACGGTCGCGCCCCCCATCGACGAGAAAGAACGCTTGTCAGGCGTCGATGGCAGCGAAGACCGAAGGTGAGGGCGCCGGCGCCTCGCCGCCCGGTGGTCCCCAGAAGACCACCCATGTGACGAAGTTGTCGGACATCCCCTCGAAGCGGTGCTCCGTCCCGGCCCGCACGAACAGCGCGTCGCCGGCTCTGACATGTCCGCGCTCGCCGTCCCTGACGACATCCGACTGGCCGGACGCGATGATGTAGAGCTCGTCCTGGCTGTGCGGACGCTGGCGGTCCTCGCCGCGCGGCGCGAAGATCTCGAGCGTCATGGTGCCGTGGGACAGGGCCTCGGCATGAAAGACGCCATCAGGCCATTCGGCGGTGGCCGGCAGCGGCAGCTTTCCCAGGAAATGATCGAGCGAGACTTTCATCAAAATACCCCGCAACGATGGTTGGACGAAGCCTTTTCTAGCCGGGGCTCAGCCGCCGGCTTGCGAAACGACCAGAGGCGTCACCTTCGCGGAGCGTTCGGCATGGGCCGGCCGCTCGGTCGCGAAGGGAATGCCGACGGCCTTCCATGTCTCGACCAGGGCGTCCTTCAACGTCTCGATCAGAGCGTCGGAATGCAATGGCGTCGGGGTGATCCGCAGCCGCTCGGTGCCGCGCGGCACTGTCGGGTAATTGATCGGCTGGATGTAGATTCCATGCCGCTGCAAGAGATGGTCGCTGGCCTTCTTGCACAGGTCGGGGTCGCCAACCGCCAGCGGAACGATATGCGTGTCGGACTCCATCACCGGCAGGTCGGCGCCGCGCAGCACGCTCTTGGCCTGAGCGGCCTGGCGCTGTTGCGCCTCGCGCTCGGCTTGGCTGGTCTTCAGGTGGCGGATCGAGGCGGTCGCTGCCGCCGCCAGCGCCGGCGGCAGCGCCGTGGTGAAGATGAAGCCCGGCGCGTAGGAACGCACGGCGTCGATCACCGCCTTCGTGCCGGCGATGTAGCCGCCGAGGACGCCGAAGGCCTTGGCCAGGGTTCCCTCGATCACGTCGATGCGCTGGGCGAGCGCGTCGCGCTCCGAGATGCCGCCGCCGCGCGGGCCGTACATGCCGACCGCATGGACCTCGTCGATATAGGTCATGGCGTTGTAGTATTCGGCGAGTTCGACGATCTTCTCGATCGGTGCGATGTCGCCGTCCATCGAATAGACACTCTCGAAGACGATCAGCTTCGGCTGCGCCGGGTCGGCGGCTTTCAGCAGCTCTTCCAGATGCTCCATATCATTGTGACGGAAGACCTGCTTCTTGGTTCCGGCCTTGCGGACCCCTTCGATCATCGAGGCGTGGTTCAACTCGTCGGAGAAGATGAGGCAGTTCGGCAGGAGCTTGGCGATGGTCGAGATCGAGGCTTCGTTGGAGACGAAGCCGGAGGTGAAGACGAGCGCCGCCTCCTTGCCGTGCAGATCGGCCAGTTCGCGCTCGAGTTCGACCAGCGGATGATTGGTGCCTGAGATGTTGCGGGTGCCGCCGGCGCCGGAGCCCATTGCCGAGACGGTCGCCGTCATCGCCGCGATCACATCGGCGTGCTGGCCCATCCCGAGATAGTCGTTGGAACACCAAACAGTGATCTCGCGAACCTTGCCGTCATGCCGCCAGAGCGCCTTCGGGAATTGCCCGGCGATCCGTTCGAGATCGGCAAACACCCGATAGCGCTTTTCGGCATGCAATGCCTCGATCGCCGACTCAAATTGGCTCTGGTAATCGATCATCGCGAACTCCTTGTCAGAACGGTTCTAAATGCGGCATGGCGCAAAGTCCACGTCCCGCCAGCATGATGCGGGAGTCCGAGGAACGTGACATTGACCAAGGTCAAGCGACCGCGCGGGTCGCCTCGAACCGTCACGAGTTCGGCTCGTCCCCCGGAGCGGAGGAGGGGCCGATTTCTGCGGCATCCGCCGGATCTCGCTCCGTGCTCTCGTCACGGCGCGCGCGGGCCTGCTCCTTGCGCCGGCGGAGATTTTCCCGCAATTGCGCCTCCAACCGCTGCTGCCGCCTTGATTTTTGCTTGTCGCCCGCTGTACCGCCGTCGCTCATGATCCACCTCTTGCCAGCCTCATTCGATAGTGTCAGGGGCGGGGCGCCGTCAATTTCCTCTGCGTCGACTCCGATACTCCGGCGCAGTCTTGTCAGGACCATGGCCGGGTTTCGCTGCAAGAGCGACCCCTGCGCCTCGCGGAAGCTGTGATGAAACGACTGTTCGACCTCTTCGCCAGCCTTGTCGGGCTGATCCTGCTCGGCTGGCTGGTCGGCGTCCTCGCCATTCTCGTGCGCCGCGACAGCGACGGCCCTGGCCTTTTCGCCCAGGAGCGGGTCGGTCTGCGGGGTCGAACCTTCGTCTGCTACAAGCTGCGAACCATGCATCGGGCGACCAAATCCGCCGCTTCCCACGAGACGCCCGCCGCGGCTGTGACGCCGCTCGGGCGGCGATTGCGGGCCTTGAAGCTCGACGAGCTGCCGCAATTGTGGAACGTCTTCAAGGGCGAGATGAGCTTCGTCGGGCCGCGCCCCTGCCTGCCGTCGCAGACGGTACTGATCGCGGAGCGGGAACGGCACGGCGTCCTCGAGGTGCGGCCGGGTATCACCGGCAAGGCGCAGGTGATGGGTGTCGACATGTCCGACCCCGTTCGGCTCGCCGAGATCGATGCCACTTATGTCGCGGAGCGCAGCTTCGTCGGCGACCTCGTCCTGATCCTGCGAACCGTTACCGGCAGCGGCCGCGGCGACCGGGTCGCCCAGTGAGGGAACCGGCCGGACCTGGTATGGTTGCCTCTGCGCCGCGCGAGCCAATTCCATCGGAGCCCATGTTGCTCTAGAACGCGCACACTCCGCCTTGCGGGGCCGCCACCTTAGGACTGTCTGCCTCATGATCGAACGCATCGGCTTTGCCGCCGAGCTCGCCGCCTACACCGACCGGCACGGACCGGTGACCATCGGTCTGGCCGGGGCCGGGCAGATGGGCACGGACATCGTCGTCCAGATCGCGCTGATGACCGGAATCCGCGTCGGCGCCGTCGCGGCGAACAGCGCCCGGCGGCCAATGCAGGCGATCGCCATGGCGGGCTACAGCGACGATCATGGCGTCGTCGCGGCTAGCGCGTCGGACATCGACCGGACGATCGAGGCCGGTCAAATCGCCGTGACCGATGATCTCGGCGCGCTGTGCGCGGCCGGCCGCATCGACGTCGTCGTCGACGCCACGGGCAGTCCGGAGGTCGGGACCTTCCTGGCGATGGAGGCGATCCGCAACGGCAAGCACATCGTGATGCTGAATGTCGAGGCCGACATCACCGTCGGCCGCCTGCTCGCCCGCAAGGCGCGGGAGGCCGGCGTGGTCTATACCGGATCGGCCGGCGACGAACCTGCCTCGACGCTGGAGCTGATCTCGTTCGCCCAGAGTCTCGGCATGGAGGTGGTTGCCGCCGGCAAGGGCAAGAACAATCCGCTGCGCCATTCCGCCATTCCCGAGGAATACGAGGAGGAGGCGCGGCAGCGGGACATGAACGCCCGCATGCTGGTGGAGTTCATCGACGGCTCGAAGACGATGGTGGAGATGACCGCCATCGCCAATTGCACCGGCCTCAAGCCGGACGTGCCGGGCATGCACGGCCCGGAAGCGACGGGCGACAATCTTGGCCAGGTGCTGTGCACGGCCGAGGATGGCGGCATTCTGTCGAAGGCCGGATGCGTCGACTACACGATCGGCAAGGGGGTCGCGCCCGGCGTCTTCTGCGTCGTGAAGCCGCGCCACCCCCGCGCGATCGAGCGGATGGCGGATCTGAAGGTCGGCCCGGGCCCGTGCTTTGCGTTGATCCGGCCGTTTCATCTGACCAGTCTGGAGACGCCGTTGTCGGCGGCCCGCGCCGTGATGTATCGCCGTCCGGACATGGTGCCCGTGGATCGGCCGGTGGCCGAATGCGGCGCCATCGCCAAGCGCGATCTGAAGCCGGGCGAGATGCTGGGGCGGATCGGCGAGGCCGACTATCGTGGCTATGCGATGACCTGGGACGACGCGCGCGCCAGGCGGGCCTTGCCGCTCGGCCTGGTCGAGAAGGCGACGGTGGCGCGGCCGGTGAAAGCCGGGGAGCTTGTCACCCACGACAATTGCGCGCCCGACGACAGCCTGCTCGTCACAAGGATGCGGGCCGAACTCGACGCGGCCGACGGCCGGTTCGCCGACTAAATATCCAGATTGCGCCGGGCCGTTCGATCCGGGTCAAGAGGCGTCCGGCCTGTCCCCCGCCATCGTCGAGCGGATCGCGATATCGAGACCTTTCGCCAGGATCTGGCGCTCGTTCTCGCTCAGGGGCTCGAGCGCTGCCGCGATGGACTGCAGCGGGTCCTTCTTCAAAAGGACGACGCCCCGATCGGTCAGTTCCAGCTGTTCGGCGCGGCCGCGTCCGATCGTGCCCAGCTTGGCGAGATAGCCCTTGGTGATCAGGGTGCGGACGGTGCGCGCGACGGCACCCGACGCGAGGCCCTGGAAGCGGGCGAGATCGATCGCCGTGCGCAAGTGCGGCGGTGCCGACTGGACATAGCGCAGCGCCACCCACTGGGCCGGAAACAGCTGCGAGGCATAGCCCTGCGAGTGCAGCCGGCGCGCGATCTGTTCGAGCAGTCCGGCCAAATCGGCAGTGGAAACCGGGTCCGTGTCCAAAAATTCGCGCCATCGTCGTTGAATTACGCCTGCGTCTTATCGCGGAAGCGCAGGAATGTTCAATCTGATGCCGTCCGGAATGGGCGGGCGTCGGCGCGATCTTGCCGGAAAAGCGCCAAGAACCCGCCCAAGAGATGAACGACCCGTTAATCGGGACAATCAAAGGCTTTTGAAGCAGGCTGTTGCGAAGCTCCGACGCTCACGCAGCTGAGGGATGCAGGCTCGCCCAACGCGGCTGGGCATCGACGGCGTGGGTCAGCAAGGCGGCCAGCTTGAGAACAAAGCCGTCGGCATAGCGCGGTCCGATGATCTGCACGCCGATCGGCAGCCCGGTTCCGGTAAACCCACCATTGACGCTGATTGCCGGCTGCTCGCCGACATTCCACGGCAGAGTGAAGGCGATGTGCTCGAACGGCCGGGCGGGATCGTCGATCGGCGAGGCCGCTTCGGCCGGCCAGGATACCTGCGGGTTGACCGGCGAAAGAATGGCGTCGAACCGGGCGAAG
This sequence comes from Aurantimonas sp. C2-5-R2, assembly GCF_036549495.1. Lineage (NCBI taxonomy): Bacteria > Pseudomonadati > Pseudomonadota > Alphaproteobacteria > Hyphomicrobiales > Aurantimonadaceae > Aurantimonas > Aurantimonas sp. C2-5-R2. The sequence continues at coordinate 117,546 of NZ_JAZHLJ010000006.1, read as the reverse complement.
GGCGCCGCGGCGGCCGCCTTGATCGCCTGGATCTGGTCGAAGGGCTCGGCGACATCGGTGCCGGAAAGGACCGCCGCGCCGGCCGCCCATTCCCGGATATAGGGCAGCACCATCGCGCCTTTGTCGTCGGGCAGGGCCGACATCGTCGCCCAAAACCGGGCGCGAAAGAAATGGTCGAAACCGTCCAGCATGGCGCGGGTGAGGATTCCCGGTATCGGTTCGATGACGGCGCCAGCCTCTTCCAGGGCGCGCGTGCAATCGGCGAGCGCCGTCGAGACGTCCGGACCGACGGGGAGGCCGCATCCAGCCTCCGCCATGACCCCGATCCGCAGCCCCTTCGGGTCGAGTGTGAAGTCGCTCCAGTCGATCGTCGACGGCGGCAGGCCTGTCGGATCGCGGACGTCCGGCCGCGATAGCGTCGCCATCATCAGCGCTGCGTCGGCAACGGTCCGGGTCATCGGTCCGGCGACGCGGCCGATATAGGTTGGATCGATCGGCACGCGGCCGTAGCTCGGCTTGAAGCCCACCGTTCCGGTGAGGCCGGCGGGAATGCGGATCGAGCCGCCGATGTCGGTGCCCAGATGCAGCGGCCCGAAGCCGGCCGCCGCCGCCGCGCCGGCGCCGGCGCTGGAGCCGCCGGGGTTGAACCGGATGTCCCAGGGATTGCGCGACAGTTTGTGGAAGCTCGACAGGCCCGACGACAGCATGCCGTAATCGGGGCAGGTGGTCTTGGCGAAGATGATCGCGCCGTCCTCGCGCAGCCGCGCGGCCGGCGGTGCGTCTTCAGGCGCGGGAACGAGCGTGGTCGCGGCGGTGCCGTTGGGCATTGGGGTGCCCTCTGTCGCGATCAGTTCCTTGATCGTCACCGGCACGCCGTCGAGCGGACCTTTCGGCGCGCCCTTGGCCCAGCGCTGTGTGGCTGCCGCCGCGTCCGCCCGGGCGCTCTCAGGATCGTAGGCCCAAAGCGCCGCGATCGACGGCTCCCAGATCGCGATGCGGCGTTCGACGTCGGCCCAGACCTCCGTTGGGGACGTTCCGCGGCTGCGGAACATGGCGAGAAGGTCGCTGGCCGGAATGTCGCTGAGATCCGTCATGGGGAAAAGCTCATGGTCTGCGCGCAAGGCGGTTCGCCAGAAGACTCCGCTCCGGGAAAAGCATTACCGGCCGCGGCGTCGAGAGTTTTTGCCGGCCCTTGCATCGGGCGTTGCCATTTCGGTTGAAAATTTGGAGTGGCGCAAGCGCGCTTCGCGATGTTGTCGGTGTGTCCCTCAAGCGGGCAAGCGCAGCCAGTAGATTCTGAGCGGTTGGGCGAGGATGTTGGCGCCATCTTGCTGTGCTGCCTTCGCCGCGAACAGGCGCTCGACCTCGCCGCGCTTGGCTTCGACCGTCGCCGCGCGGGTCGGATCGACGGACACCACCCGGCGGATAAACGCATCCACGTTGGCAAAGCGTTCCTTGCGCTCGAAGACGACGTTGCCGCGCAGCTCGAACCGGCCATCCCGGCAGGCATCCGCCACCGCGCGGTTCGCCGCCTCGCGAATGTCGGTCTCGTCATCGATCGGGCGCACCGCCTCGAAGAACGGACCTTCGGCGAGCGGCTCGACGACGAGAACGGTGCCGCCTGCCCGCGTGACGCGCGCGGCCTCGCCGAGCGCATCGAGCATCCGGGCCTTGGGCACATGATGCAGGGAATTGAGGAATATGGCGGCGTCGAAGCTGTGGTCCGCGAAGGGCAGTTTCTCACCGGGGGCCACCGCGAAGTCGGCCTCGGGCGCAGCCGTTCGGGCCGCTTCTATCGCCGCCTCGCCAGGGTCGATGCCAGTGACGCGAAAGCCACGCGCCGTCAGAGCTTTGGCAAGGCCGCCATGGCCGCAGCCGATGTCGACGACGGTGGTTGCGCCGTCCATGGCCAGCGTTTCGGCGATGACAGCGGCGGTATCGCCGGCCGCGAAGGCTGCGTTGAGTGCGGTGGGTGGTTGCATGGCGGATCCCTTCGGCGTGGGTGAGAGCGCTTACCGTCTCCCGGTCGCTCGGATGGACCGCCGCCCCCGACAGGGCGAGGGGCGGCATCCGATGGTCCGTCTCAGGCGGTTTCGGCGTAGTTCGACGGGAACAAGGCGCGCAGCGCGGCTTCGTCGCGCTCCGACTTGAAGGAGACGTCCTTGGCGATCTGCCGCGCCTCGGCGACGGCCGGGCGCGCGTTGACGCTATCGAACCAGCGCTTGAGGTTTGGATAGGCGACGAGTCCATTTTCGCCGAGCACGTTGGCGACCCGGTCGATCCAGCCCCAAGCGGCGATGTCGACGATGGTGTAGCTGTCACCGACAAAGAATTCCCGGCCGGCCAGGTGGTCGTCCAGCACCTTGTAATGGCGCTGCGCCTCGCGCGTGTAGCGGTTCTCCGCATAATCGGACTTGCCCTTGGCCGCCGTGCGGAAATGCACCGACTGACCCGAATACGGACCGAGGCCGGTGGCGACGAACATCAGCCAGGACAACAGCTCACCCCGGTCCTCCGGCTTGCCGCCGAATTGGCCATGCTTGTCGGCGAGATAGAGCAGGATGGCGTTGGAATCGAACACCCGCTTGCCGTTATCCTCGATCGCCGGCAGCTTGCCGTTGGGGTTGATCGCGCGGAAGGCCGGCTGGTGCTGTTCACCCTTCAGCGTGTCGACCGGCACCAGTTCGTAATCGAGGCCGGCCTCTTTCAGGAACAGCGCGATCTTCATCGAGTTCGGCGTCGGGTGGAAGTGGAATTTCAGCATTGGATCTCCTGTATCGCGATCTGAGCGAATATCGTGACGTGACGGCGTTTCGACACCATTCGGGGCGGTGAGGCAAGCGGATCGGCCGTGACCCCGGAGGCCGCTGAACGGTTTGACGACGGCGCGGCGCCATGTTCAGCCTTCGCCAGGCTGGGTTGGCGGAGCCCCACGACAAGGACGACGATCCGTTCACGATGATCGCGCCGCCGCGGCAGGGGTCGCTTTATCCGCGTCGCGTTCTCCTGTAACGGCTGAAACGTTGTCATTCGCAACGGCAGACCCTCTTGGAGGGCAGGGCAGCGTATCCGCCTCGACGCGGCGCGAATGAGAGGAGCCGAAGATGATTGCGACCGACATCGCGACGCGCGTCTGGAACCATACCTTCAAGCTCGACACGATCGTGCGCAGCCTGCTCGATACGGATTTCTACAAGCTGCTCATGCTGCAGATGATCCACGGGCTGCATCCGGATGTCGCGGCGACGTTCGCGCTGAACAACCGCAGCAAGCACGTGCGTCTCGCCGAGGTGATCGACGAGGGGGAACTGCGCGAGCATCTCGACCATACCCGCTCGCTCTCCTTCACCAAGCGCGAGATGATCTGGCTGGCCGGTAATACCTTCTACGGCACGCGACAGATCTTCCGCCCGAAATTTCTCGAGTGGCTGGAGGATTTCCGGCTGCCCGAATACGAACTGCGCCGGGTCGACGGCCAGTTCGAGCTGTATTTCCATGGGCCCTGGACCCACACGATGATGTGGGAGATTCCGGCGCTGGCGATCATCAACGAACTGCGCTCGCGCGCTGCGATGAAGGATTTCAAGCGCTTCGAGCTCGACGTCCTCTATGCCCGCGCCAAAGCCAAGATGTGGCAGAAGGTCGAGCAATTGCAGGCGCTCCCCGATCTGCGCATCTCCGATTTCGGTACCCGCCGCCGGCATTCCTTCCTGTGGCAGCGCTGGTGCGTGGAAGCGCTGAAGGAAGGTCTGGGCGACCGGCTGATCGGCTCCTCCAACGTGCTCTTGGCCATGGAAACCGATCTGGAAGCGATCGGCACCAACGCCCACGAGCTGCCGATGGTGCTGGCGGCGCTCGCCGACAGCGACGAGGAACTGCGCCGGGCGCCCTACGACGTCTTGAAAGAGTGGCAGAGCTATTACGGCGGCAATCTCCTGATCGTCCTGCCCGACACCTTCGGCACTCCGGCCTTTCTGAAGAACGCGCCGGCCTGGCTCGCGGAGTGGACCGGCTTGCGGCCCGACTCCGCCCCGCCGATCGAGGGCGGTGAGGAAATCATCGCCTGGTGGAAGCAAATGGGCGAGGACCCGCGCGAGAAGCTGCTGGTGTTTTCCGACGGTATGGATTCCGACACGATCGAGCGGACCTACCGGCATTTCGAGGGCCGGGTGCGCATGAGCTTCGGCTGGGGCACCAATCTGACCAACGATTTCCGCGGCACGGCGCCGGAGCCGATGAGCGGCCTCGACCCGATCTCGCTCGTCTGCAAGGTGGTCTCGGCGAATGGCCGGCCGGCGGTAAAGCTGTCGGACAACGCCGCCAAGGCCAGCGGCGAACCCTCCGCAATCGCCCGCTATCGCCGGGTGTTTGGCGAGGCCGCCTATGCGGAGCGCGCACTGGCGGTGTGAGGGCCTTGTTCGTCAATCGCCGATGGCGACACCCTCGCGGCGTGGGTCGGCGCCGCCCATCCGGCCGTCCGGGCCGATGACGATGCCGTGCAGGCCGGAGGTGAGTTCGCGCGCCTCGACCTCGAAGCCGAGATCGCGCAGCGGCTGGGCGAGGGCCTCGGCGGAAGTGCCTTCCTCCACATCGAACGTGCCGAAACGATTGACCAGATGCGGCATCGCGACCGCTTCCTGAACGTCCATGTCCCAGTCGATCAGTCCGATCAGTGCCTGGGCGACATAGCCGATGATGCGGCTGCCGCCCGGCGAGCCGATGGCGATGACCGGCTTGCCGTCCCGCATGACGATGATCGGCGCCATCGACGAGCGCGGCCGCTTGCCCGGCGCCACGGCATTGGCGATCGGCCGGCCATCCTCATCATGGGTCTCGAAGGAAAAGTCGGTGAGCTCGTTGTTGAGCAGAAACCCGCCGGTCATCAGCCGCGAGCCGAAGCCGTTCTCGATCGTCGTGGTCATCGAGACGACGTTGCCGGCGGCGTCGACGATCGAAAAGTGACTGGTCGAGGGCAGTTCGATCGCCGTGTCGTCGCCCATCAGCATCGCGTGGTCCCAGGGCGGCGAGCCGGGTTCGACTTCATCCTTCGACAACGCGCTTTCGCCCGACAGCCGCCTAGACCGGTCGTTCAGATACGCTTCGTCCAGAAGCCCCTTGAGCGGCATCGGCACGAAGTCGATGTCGGCCATGTAGCGGCCACGATCGGCGAAGGCGAGGCGCGAGGCATCGCCGATGAGGCGCCAGGCCTCGGGGCTCGTCGGGCCGAGCGCTGCGATGTCGAACGGTTCGATCAGGCCGAGGATCTGGCCGACGGTGAGTGCGCCGGAGGAGGGCGGACCCATGCCGCAGACATCGTATTGGCGATAGTCGACGCAGACTGGTGCGCGCTCGACCACCCGATAGGCGGCGAGGTCGGCCAGAGCGAGCTTGCCGGGATTGTCTGTCGCGTTCTGCACGGTCTCGACGATAGCTTGCGCGATCGGACCTTCGTAGAAGCCCTCCGCGCCCTTCTCGGCGATGGTCTCAAGAGTTTCCGCATAGGCCTCGTTTTTCAGCAGCGTGCCGACCGACAGCGGTTCGCCGTCGGTGCCGAAGAAGTAGTCGCGGGTCGCCGCAAAGCGGCCGAGGCGCTCCTTGTCCTCGGCGACGAGGTCGTTGAGGCGTTGCGAGACCTCAAAGCCGTTGCGTGCGAGGTCGATTGCCGGCTGGACGACATCCTTCCATGGCAGTTTGCCGTAGCGCTCGTGCGTGTCGAAGATCAGCTTCACCGTTCCCGGCGTGCCGACCGAGCGGCCGCCGACGACCGCGTCGTAGAATTTCAGCGGCTGGCCGGCATCGTCGAGAAACAGCTTCGGCGTCGCGGCGGCGGGCGCGGTCTCGCGGCCGTCGAAACTGGTGAGATTGCCTGCGCCGGCGTCAAAATAGACCAGGAAGGCGCCGCCGCCGAGACCCGACGATTGCGGCTCGACCAGACCGAGGACGAGCTGGACGGTGACCATCGCGTCGATGGCGCTGCCGCCCTGGCGCAGGATGTCCAGTCCGGCCTCGGCGGCGAGCGGATTGGCGGCGGCCACCATCTGCTTGTCGGCCCTGACCAGTGTCCTTGCGCCGGCCTCGGACGCGATTTCCGGCTGGATCGCGTCGGTGGCCTGCTCCTGGGCAAAGGCAAATGACGGGAAAAAGAGGCTGAGCCAGAGCAGGGCGGCAAGGGGTATCCTGGACATCGGCGCATCCTCTCCTGGCTGATCGGGGCCGAGCCTAGGCCAGTCGCGCGGCGGTGCAAAGCCCGGGCCGGACGCTTCGGTCGCGAGCCCCGCCGAACTTGCGATCATCTTCGTCGTCCGATGTTCGCACGGGGCAAGCAAACCCGGTCGGCTCGACCTGTTTCGTCTATGGTGGTATGCTGAAGGCCGTGTAGCCCCTGGCGTGGGCTATCTTGAGCTCCCATGAAGTCCCTTGATCTGGTGAATAAATGTCGCTACATAAAATGACGTGAGGATCACCTGCGATCCCGCGAAGCGCGAGACGACGTTGCGCGAACGCGGTCTCGATTTCATGCAGGCCGAGCGGGTGTTCGCGGGCCGGACGCTGACGCTCGAGGATGATCGGCGAGATTACGGCGAGACCCGGTTTCAGACCTACGGTGTTCTCGACGGCCGGGTCGTCATGGTCGTTTGGACACCGCGGGAAGACGTCCGCCACGTCATATCCATGAGGCACTGCCATGACCGTGAAGCCCAAAAAATCCGTCGCCGCCTGGGTTGATCAGGACGATGCACCGGCGTGGACGGACGCCATGTTCGACCGGGCCGAACTGGCCGAAGGCGGCAAGGTCATTCGGCCCGCAACCGGCACCGTTGCGCGGGGGCGTGGCCGGCCGCCTTCCGAAAACCCCAAGACACGGCTGACGCTCAGGCTCGACGCCGAGATCGTTCGGCATTTCCGCGCCACCGGTCCCGGCTGGCAGTCGCGGATCAACGATGCCTTGAAGGAACTGGTCCGGCGGGGATAGCGGGCGCCTCATCGGGCGCGCGACAGCCCCTACAGCGCCCGTAACCCGCCCTGTTCCGCCAACACCTCCAAATGATGATCCGCATCCCCAAAGGCGAGATCGATCATCGCCGTGCGCTTGAAGTGGTGGGCGACCTCGTATTCCATCGTCACGCCGACGCCGCCATGAAGCTGCACCGCGTTCCGGCCGATAAACGTCGCCGAGCGGCCGATCTGCACCTTCGCTGCTGAAATGGCCTCGCGCCGCGTTTCAGCGTCCGGCTCCGCGGCGTTCATGGTGGCGTAGAGCATCATCGAGCGGGCTTGTTCCAGCGCCATGTACATTTCGGCGCCGCGATGCTGGAGCACCTGGAAATCGCCGATCGCTACGCCGAACTGCTTGCGCTCCTTGAGATAGGCGATGGTCAGTTCGTGCATCCGCGCCATCGAGCCGACCGCTTCGGCCGAGAGCGCGGCGATGGTCTCGTCGACGACCCGCGCGATCGCCGGAAAGGCGCCCGCCGGATCGCCGAGGACATGAGACGCGGGAACCGACACGTTCTCGAAGCTCAGCTCCGCCGCGCGCATGCCGTCCTGGGTCGGATAGCCCCGGCGCGACAGGCCGCTCGCCCCGGCCGGAACATAGAACAGGCCGATGCCGGCCTCCTCGCCGGGCGCGCCGCTGGTGCGGGCGGTGACGATGAAGCCGTCGGCGCTGTTGCCGGAGAGCACCAGCGTCTTTTCGCCGGAGAGCTTGAAGCCGTCCCCGTCAGGCGTGGCCTTCAGCGCGATGAAGGCGGGATCATAGCGCGAATTCCGCTCGGCCCATGCGAAGGCGAGGCGGATCGAGCCGTCGGCAAGGCCCGGCACCCATTCGGCGCGCTGTTCGCTGCTGGCGGCATGGCGGATGGCGCCGCCGGCCATGACGATCGAGGCCAGATAGGGCTCGACGACGAGGCCGCGGCCGAAGGCCTCCATGACGATCATCGTCTCGACCGACCCGCCACCGAGGCCGCCGTCATCCTCGGCGAAGGGCACCGCCGTCAGGCCGAGTTCGGCGAAGGCCGCCCACATGTCGCGGCTGAAGCCGGGCTCCGCGGCTCGGTATTTGTTGCGCTGCTCGAAGCCGTAGCGATCCAGGATCAGGCGCTCGACCGAGTCCTTGATCATGGCCTGTTCGTCGGAGAGGTCGAAATCCATGCGTTTGTGTCCTGCGTGAAAGGCTGGGGCGCGGCCGGTCTTGCCGGAGCGAGTTCAGAGGCCGAGGATCGCCTTGGCGATGATGTTCTTCTGGATCTCGTTGGAGCCGCCGTAGATCGACACCTTGCGGTAGTTGAAATAGCCGGGCGCCAGCGGCGCGGCGTAGTCCGGCCCGACCGGCGGCTCGTTTCGCCCCTCGTCGCGCGACGGCTCGTAGGGCAGGGCGTAGGGGCCGATCGCCTCCATCAACAGCTCGGTGGTCGCCTGCTGCAGCTCCGAGCCCTTGATCTTGAGGATCGAGGAGGCCGGGTCCGGCTTGCCGTGGGCGCGCTTGGCCTCGGCCGACAGCACCCGCAGCTGGGTCATTTCCAGCGCCTTCAACTCGATTTCCACCGCCGCGACCTTCTCGCGGAAGCGGCGGTTCTCCCAGACCGGCACGGAGCCGGCGAACTCCAGCTTGGCGATCTCCTTGAGGCGGCGGATGCGCTCCTTGGAGGCGCCGACGCGGGCGATGCCGACGCGCTCGTGGCCGAGCAGGAATTTGGCGTAGTCCCAACCCTTGTTTTCCTCGCCGACCAGGTTTTCGACCGGCACGCGCACATCGTCGAAGAACACCTCGTTGACCTCGTGGCCGCCGTCGATGGTCTGGATCGGGCGGACGGTGACGCCCGGCGTCGTCATGTCGATCAACAGGAAGGAGATGCCCATCTGCTTCTTCGGCGCGGCCGGGTCGGTGCGCACCAGGCAGAAGATCCAGTCGGCGTATTGGCCGAGGGTCGTCCAGGTCTTCTGGCCGTTGACGACGTAGTGGTCGCCGTCCTTCTCGGCTTTTGTCGTCAGGCCGGCGAGATCGGAGCCGGCGCCCGGCTCGGAAAAGCCCTGGCACCACCAGTCGTCGAGATTGGCGATGCGCGGCAGGAATTTGGCCTTCTGCGCGTCGTTGCCGAAGGTGTAGATGACCGGGCCGACCATGTTGTGGCCGAAGGGCAGCATCTGCGGGGCCGGCGCCTGCTGGAGTTCGTCCTGGAAGATGTATTGCTGGACCGGCGACCAGCCGGTGCCGCCGAACGCTTCCGGCCAGTGCGGCACCGACCAGCCCTTGTCGTTGAGAATCCGCGTCCAGCGCACCATGCCGTCCTTGCCGACCGAGCGGCCGTCGCGCAGCGCGGCGGTGACTTCGTCGGGCACATGATCGCGGATGAAGGCGCGGACTTCGTCGCGGAAGGCCGTCTCTTCCTCGGTGAAGCGCAGGTCCATGGGCTTGATCCTTCGTTCCGGCCGCAAAGGCGTGCGGGCAGTGCGCGGATCGCGAAAACCACGGGCCGCCATTTGCCTCAGATGTGACGCCGCCCTAGCGTGGTGTCAACGCGACCGGGCCGCCCATGCGATCCGGATACCCGCCGGCCTTTTCTGCGCCGGGATCGCTTCAATTGCGAATGGACACGTCCACATGATCCTCATCAACCACGCGGCGACGCTGGACAATGACGGCGCCATCGCCCTTCTGATGCTGCACAACCCGCCGGTGAACGCGTTGTCGCAAGTGCTGCGCGAGGGCATCGCGGCGGGCATCGAAGCGGCCGCCGCTGACGATGCGGTCAAGGCCATCGTGCTGATCTGCGAGGGCCGGACCTTTATCGCCGGGGCCGACATCAAGGAGTTCGGCAAGCCGATGGAAGGCCCGTCGCTGCGCGAGCTGGAGGATATGGTCGAGAACTGCCCCAAGCCTGTGATCGCGGCGCTGCACGGCACGGCGCTGGGCGGCGGGTTGGAACTGGCGCTCGCCTGCCACTATCGCATCGCGGTGCCCTCGGCGAAGCTCGGCCTGCCGGAGATCAAGCTCGGCATCATTCCCGGCGCCGGCGGCACCCAACGGTTGCCACGGATGATCGGGTTGAAACGCGGGCTCGACATGATCCTCACCGGCACGCCGGTGGGCGCGGCGACGGCGCAAATGCTCGGTATCGTCGACGAACTGGCCGTCGGCGAATTGCGCGCCGAGGCAGTGCGGTTCGCAAACGACATCCTCCGGGAGGGACGGCCGCTGCGCAAGGTCAGCGAGGAAGACGACCGGCTGGCGCGTGAGGGCATCGACGCGGCCATCGCGGAAGCCCGCGCCGCCCATGGCCGCAAGATGAAGGGCTTCGACAGTTTCGACAAAGCGCTGGAAGCGGTCGCCAACGCGGCGCGGCTGCCCTTCGCGGAGGGCATGGCGCGCGAGAGCGACATCTTCGCCGAGCTGCTCGGCGGCATCCAATCGAAGGCGCAGCGCTATGTCTTCGGCGCAACACGGGCGGCCGCCAAGATCCCCGATATTGCTGCCGATACGCCGACCCGGCCGATCCGCACCGTCGGCATCATCGGCGCCGGCACGATGGGCGGCGGCATCGCCATGAATTTCCTCTCGGCCGGCATCCCGGTAACCATCGTCGAGGCCAAGCCGGAGGCGCTGGAGCGCGGCACCGGCATCATGCGGGCAAACTACGAGGCTTCCGCGAAAAGGGGCCGCATCCGCCCGGAAGACGTCGACAAGGCGATGGGCCTGCTCTCGCCGTCGCTGGACATGGCCGATCTCGCCGATTGCGACCTGATCATCGAGGCGGCGTTCGAGGAGATGGCGGTGAAGAAGGACATCTTCGCCAGGCTCGACGGCATCGCCAAGAAGGGCGCGATTCTCGCCTCCAACACCTCCTATCTCGATATCGACGCAATCGCCTCGAGCACCAAGCGGCCCGAGGACGTGATCGGTCTGCATTTTTTCTCGCCGGCCAATATCATGAAGCTGCTGGAGGTGGTGCGCGGCGAGAAGACCGCGACGGACGTGATCGCCGCGGCGATGAAGCTCGGCCGCGACATCGGCAAGACGGCGGTGCTGGTCGGCGTCTGCCACGGTTTCGTCGGCAACCGCATGCTCAACGCTCGCCAACGCGAGGCGAACAAGCTGATCCTGGAAGGCGCGATGCCCTGGGATGTCGACAGGGTGCTGACCGATTTCGGCCTGCCGATGGGGCCGTTCCAGATGGCCGACCTCGCCGGCCTCGACCTTGGATGGAACCGCGAGACCTCGAAGGGCGAGACCATTCGCGAGCAGCTGTGCGAGGCGGACCGACGCGGCCAGAAGACCGGCGCGGGCTTTTACGACTACGACGACAAGCGCAAAGGCTCGCCATCCAAGCTGGTGGAGAAAATTATCCGCGCCAAGTCGCGCGAGGAGGGCATCAAACGCCGGAATATCTCCGACGACGAAATCCTCCAACGGCTCGTCTACCCGATGATCAACGAGGGCGCGAAGATCCTCGACGAGGGCATCTCGTTCAGGGCATCGGACATCGATGTGGTGTGGATCAACGGCTATGGCTGGCCGGTCTATCGCGGCGGGCCGATGTTCTTCGCCGACACGATAGGGCCGGAGGTGGTTCTGGCGAAGATGCGCGAGTTGGAGGAGCGGAGGGGCGAGGATTTTACACCCGCGCCGCTGTTGGAGCGGATCGTCGAAGAGGGGCGGAGCTTTACCGGCGCGGCCTGAACGGCTCACGGTCTTTCGATCGCGGGACTTTTTCCCGTATCCGCTTGGCGGGGAGCCGAAAGTCCACGGACCCCTTCACCTGCGCCGGGTGCCGTCATACTCATGGGAAAATGGCGAGAACGGCAGGAGGGAGGACATGATGGCCAACAGCCGCTCACGCATCAGGTGGATCGCCGCGATGGTCGCGTCCGCCCTGCTTCTGCCCGCCGGATATGCCAGCGCTCAATCGGCGCTTCCGCCGGACAGGGTTGTCGGCCCCGCCGGCGCGTTCAAGATCCCGACGACCGGCAGCGTGCCGAATGCCGCCATCGCCGACTATCCGACCGACGTGACGGCCGACTACGTGTTCGGCTGCATGGCCAGCAACGGCAACACGCGCACCGCGCTGGAGCAATGCTCCTGCTCCTTCGACGTCGTCGCGTCGCTGCTTCGCTATGAGCGCTACGTCGAGGCCTCGACCTTCCTGTCGATGGGGCAGGTGACGGGGGAGAAGGGCGTTCTGTTCCGCACCAGCGCCGAGGCCAAGTCGGCCGTCGGCGACCTCAGGCGCGCCCAGGCCGAAGCGGAAATCCGCTGCTTCGATTGAGAGCGCCGCCGCCGAGTCCAGTCGCCGCTTTCAATCAAAAGCTTTAAAAGCCGTAGCTGCCCCGATCGTCAGGACTGTTCCGGGACAAAGGTCTTTTCGAAGACCTTGCCCTCGGTGTCCGTTGCCTTGGCGTGGAAGGGCACCGACGGATCGCCGGTATAGTTGAAGCGGAAGCTCGGATCCTCGGAGATCGAAATCCCGCCGGTCATCGAGAACAAGCGCTCGCCGCCGAGATCGACCGCGAGATCGGTGATGAAATGCGCCGGGATATAGAGAAGCGTCACCTGATCCTTCTGCAACCCGGAATTGTTCGGATGCCGGATCATCAGCTGCGCCTCATGCGTCGCCGTGCCGCCGATATCCGCCGCGGCGAAGGCGCGCAGTTTCATCTGGCCCATCTGCTTGGCGGCGACTTCCGCGTCCTTCGCCGCCGGGGCGGCGCAGCCGCCGGCCGCCTTGACGTATTGCTTGGTGACATAGAGCGTGCCGTCGGCCGCTTCGGCCACCGCGTGGATATCGGTGTAGGCGTTGACCCTGACGCGGGTCGACAATTCGGTGAGGCCGGAGCCTTCGGCGATCTCGAAGGTCGCGGCCACCGGCGCGGGGTTCTCGTCGATCACCAGCGTCACCTTACGAATGTTCATGGCGGAATCGAGCGTCAGCTTGATCGGCACGATCGCCGGGTCAGTGGCACGGCGTGGCGCTTCCAGCATGATCGCATCGGTGCCCTCGATCAGCGGCCGGTCGCCGAACAGGTCGTCCTTCAGGCCGGGCCAGGCGGATTCCATGGCGGCGGCCGCCGCTTCGGCGGGCGAGAGCGTCGATTGGGCAAACGCGGCAGGCGTGGAGAGCGTAAAAGCGGAAGCGGCGAGAACGGCGAGCGAAAGAACGCTGGCCAGCGAGGTCCGCCGACGGGACCCGTGCGTCGCCTGACGGTGCGGCCCGGCATGAGCGTCCAGCATGACAATCTCCCAATTTTCGTCGCGAGTGCCCGTTCGCTCGTCAGCTAATGTGACGACATTGCCAGGCGAGGACAAGGGAGGGCCGTCTCAACTCGCCTTGATCAATCCGGGAGAGCCGGACAGAAGCCGCGCCGTGCGCGGGGTCATTCCCATTCCAGCTCGGCGAAGGCGGCGGTGGCGTTGCGGGCGTTGAAGGCGTCGAAGACCCGCCATTTACCGGCCTCGCTCCGTCCGGCGGTCTTGACCGCGTCGGCTAAGGGCACGCCATCGGCGATCGCCTGGCGAAGGTCGGATGCGAGCCTTTCAAGATAGGCCGTCTGTGGCGGGATCGCCTGCGGCCATGGCGCGCTGGCCGGCCCGTGGCCGGGCACGACGCGGCTTGCCGGAAGCGCCGCGAGCTCCGGCGTCTGGTCGAGCCAGCCCTTGAGGCTGCCGTCGATCACCGGCACATGCTTCATGAAGACGAGATCGCCGGCAAACAGCGTTCCGGTCGCCGCGTCGAGGACAGTCAGGTCGTTGTCCGTATGGGCGGTGCCCCAGGCCTTCAGTGTCAGCTTGCGATTGCCGAGATCGATGATTCGCTCGTTCTCGACGGTTTCGTCCGGGAGTGTGACGGTGACTTCGTCGGCGAGCGCCGGGCCGAGCTGTTCGCGCATCGACTGCTTGTAGAAATCCGCCCGTGCGGCGAGCGCGGCGGGCAGCTTGCGATGCCCGATCAGCGTCGCGCCGGCCACCTTGAACACCTGGTTCCCGAAGATGTGATCGGGATGCATATGGGTGTTGACGAGGTAGCGGACCGGCTTGTCGGTGACCGCGCGGATCGCCTGCAAGGCCGAGCGGGCGACCGCGACGCTGCCGCCACTGTCGATCACCGCCACGGCGTCGTCGCCGATCACAACACCGATATTGGCGATGTCGCCCTGGTTTTGAGGGCTGGTCTCCTCGACCAGACCGGCGTGGACGTAGATTCCGGGGGCGATCTCCTCCAACGCCAGTGGCGCAGCGAAAGCAGCGGCGGCGCCAGCGAAGGCGGCGAGGGCAACCAGGGTCGCCGCTGCGCAGCGCCGGAGGAATGTAAGACGCGTCGACATGACTCCATCAGACATGCCCGCGCGCTGTGGGGCAAGACCACCGGCGGTTCCATGGCGCGTGACCGGTCCTGCGGCGATTCGACACCACTACGGTCGGTGCCGTCTCGCCGAAGACGCCGCAGACCGGCGACGGGAATGTGGCTTGGTGATGCGGTGCCATTGCTTGGAGAGGCGATGGACAGTTTTTCTGACGTCGGCTTGGTGGGCGCGCGCGCTGCCGCAACAGCCGCCGGGCAAGCAAACCTCCTCAACGCCGCGAAGTAACAGGAGGTTCTCGGCAAGTGTGGGGACCGGTCCTGCTCTATAGAGCGACGATATATTGCGATGCACACCAAAAATGCTGCGTCGCACATAGGAAAAGTGCCATTCGGAGCTTGCGCAGGAAAAATTCCCGAACTAGCATCGCGTCATGGTTTCCGGCTTCAAGGTCGCAGTGTTGGGAGCGCTGCGAGTCCTCGAAGGCCACGGTAGGTGTCGATCAACGGTGCCCACCAAGACCCCTATTGGCGGTCGTGACACGCTGCCGGAAACCTTCCCCCAGACTATCGTTGGCTCAACGTTCGTCGGCAATCCTGCCGTCACGCGTCACCGCTACAGTTCCTTGGGAGGACACCGATGTTCAAGACAATCACGAAGGCCGCGCTGGCATCCAGCCTGCTCATCTCGATCGGGGCGGGCGCCTCGGCGAACGAGAAACTGCAGGAGATGCAGGGCGACGCCGCGCAGTGGGTAATGCCCACGGGCAACTACGCCAATCAGCGCTACTCGACGCTGGACAAGATCAACAAGGACAACGTCGGCGACATGGTCCCGGCCTGGGGCTTTTCGACCGGCGTTCTGCGCGGCCACGAGGGCTCGCCGCTCGTCGTCGGTGACACGATGTACGTGCACACGCCGTTCCCCAACATCGTCTATGCGCTCGACGCCAAGAACGACGGCGAGATCAAGTGGAAATACGAGCCCAAGCAGGATCCGAACGTCATCCCGGTGATGTGCTGCGACACGGTCAATCGCGGCGTTGCCTACGCGCCGGCGCAAGGTGACGGCGGCAAGGACCTGGTGATCCTGCATCAGGCCGACACGACCGTCGTCGCGCTCGACGCCGCAACCGGCGAGCAGGTTTGGTCGGTGAAGAACGGTGATGCGTCGAAGGGCGAGACCGGTACCGCGGCGCCGATGGTGTTCAAGGACAAGGTGCTGATCGGTATTTCGGGCGGCGAGTTCGGCGTGCGCGGTTCCATCACCGCCTACAACGTTTCCGATGGTACGCAGGCCTGGCGGGCCTATTCTACCGGCCCGGACGACGAGATGCTGTTCGATCCCGAGAAGACCATGGAACTCGGCAAGCCGGTCGGCGCGGATTCCTCGCTCAACAGCTGGGAAGGTGACCAGTGGCAGATCGGCGGCGGCACGACCTGGGGTTGGTTTGCCTATGATCCCGAACTGAACCTGATCTATTACGGGACCGGCAACCCCTCGACCTGGAACCCGGCGCAGCGGCCCGGCGACAACAAATGGTCGATGGCGATCATGGCGCGCGATGCCGACACCGGCGTGGCGAAGTGGGTCTATCAGATGACCCCGCATGACGAGTGGGACTTCGACGGCGTCAACGAGATGATCCTCGCGGACATTGACGTCGACGGTACGCCAACCAAGGCGCTCGTCCACTTCGACCGCAACGGTTTCGCCTACACGATGAACCGTGAGACCGGCGAATTGCTGGTCGCCAAGAAGTACGATCCGGCCGTCAACTGGGCGACCGAAGTCGTCATGGACAAGGAATCCGACCAGTACGGCCGCCCGCAGGTGGTCGCGGAGTATTCGACCGAGCAGAACGGCGAGGACACCAACTCGACCGGTATCTGCCCGGCGGCGCTCGGCACCAAGGATCAGCAGCCGGCGGCCTATTCGCCGGAGACCAAGCTGTTCTACGTGCCGACCAACCACGTCTGCATGGACTACGAGCCGTTCCGCGTCGCCTATACGGCCGGACAGCCTTACGTCGGCGCGACCCTGTCGATGTACCCGGCGCCCGACAGCCATGGCGGCATGGGCAACTTCATCGCCTGGGACGCTGGCAAGGGCGAGATCGTCTGGTCGCTGCCCGAGCAGTTCTCGGTGTGGTCCGGTGCTTTGGCCACCAAGGGCGGCATCGTCTTCTACGGAACGCTCGAGGGCTATCTGAAGGCTGTCGACGCCAAGACGGGCGAGGAACTCTACAAGTACAAGACCCCGTCGGGCATCATCGGCAACGTGATGACCTACGAGAATGAAGGCAAGCAGTATGTCGGCGTTCTCTCCGGCATCGGCGGCTGGGCTGGTATCGGCCTCGCGGCGGGCCTCACCGATCCCAGTGCCGGTCTCGGCGCGGTCGGCGGCTATGCGGCGCTGTCGAAATACACCGCCCTCGGCGGCGCGCTGACGGTGTTCACGGTCCCGGACCAGACGGCCGCGAAATAAGCCACAAGACGGGGCCCCACTCTTTGCGGAGCGGGGCCCCGATGCGTGACGAGAGGGCCCGATGTCAGGCTTCGGCCTTGATGCCGGGCCATTGTTTTGGAGGGCCGTGGGCGCCCTGCCATCATCGCCGAGAAGCCGGGCCGAGGATTCGCCCGCGTGTCGATCCGTGAGGTTTGAATGAATTCCAAGTTGATTGCGTTTGCTGGCATCGTGCTTCTTTCGGCCAGTAGCCTGACCTTCGCGCAGAGCGACGGAACCACCATCGTGCCTGCGGGCCAACAGGCGCCCGACGCGGCCAAGCCGGCCGCTGATGCGCCGGTAACGGCCGATGACACGACAACGACCGCCAAGGAAGCCCCTGCCCAGGCCTCCACCGCAAGCGGCGAAAAGGCGATGGCGAGCGGCGAGACCATGAAGGTCGACGCGCATCCGTCGAAAGATACGGCGAGCGAAGGCAACCAGCCGAGCGAAGGCGAAGAGGGCAAATTCGTCGATCCTGCTGGAAACCCGACCTACAGCATGACCGAAGACGGCACCGCCGATTGGTACACCTGGCGTGGCTACAAGAAATACGGCGCCAACTGCCTGCAGTGCCACGGCCCGGATGGTCTGGGTTCGTCCTTCGCCCCGAACCTGACGGAATCGCTGCAGACTCTGAGCTATTTCGACTTCGTCGGCGTCGTCGTCAGTGGTCAGCAGAACCAGTGGAATTCGTCCGGAAATTCGATCATGCCGGCCTGGGGCGAAGACCCGAACGTGATGTGTTCGCTCGACGCGATCTATATCTATCTGCGCGCCCGCACCGACGGCGTGGTCGGCCGCGGCGAGCCAAAACGCCCGGCGAAGAACGAGGCGGGGCAGAAGGCCGAATACGACTGTCTGGGATTTTGATGCGATGATCCGCTTCGTCACAGCGGCTGTCGGCATCGCGAGCGCCCTTTCGTTGGCGATGCCGGCGGCGGCCCAGGACCGGGAGTTTGGCGGCGAGATCGAGCTCGTCGATCCGAACGTGCTGCGGGTGTGCGCGGACCCCAACAACTTGCCGTTTTCCAACGAGGCCGAAGCGGGCTTCGAGCAAGAGGTCGCCCGGTTCCTCGCCGACAAGCTGGGGCGGCAATCGGTGTCCTACACCTACTTTCCGCAGGCGACCGGCTTCGTGCGGATGACGCTCGGCTCCAATCTGTGCGACGTCATCATGAGCTATCCGCAGGGCGACGAGCTGGTTCAGAACACCAACGCCTATTACCGGACCGCCTATGCGCTGGTCTATCCGAAGGACGGCGATCTCGCCGGTGTCGAGACGATCGCGGACCCGAAGCTGAAGGACAAACGCATCGGCATCGTCGCCGGGACGCCGCCGGCCACGTATCTCGCCCGCGCCGGCCTGATCGGCAAGGCCAAACCCTACCAGTTGATGATCGACACGCGGTTCGACAATTCCGCCAAGGCGATGATCGACGATCTCGACAGTGGCGAGATCGACGCGGCGATCCTCTGGGGGCCGATGGCCGGCTATTACGCCAAGGAGTCGGGCGAGGACTACGCCGTCGTGCCGCTGACGCACGAGGGCAAAGGCCCGGCGACGACCTTTCGGATCACCATGGGCGTCCGCGCCTCCGACCAGCAATGGAAGCGCACGCTTAACCAAGCGATCCAGGATTATCAGGGCGAGATCGACGAAATCCTGTTGTCCTACGGCGTGCCGCTGCTCGACGAAGAGGATCGGCCGATCGTGTCGAAGAGCGGTGAGCCGGCGCCGGAATCGCGGGAGCCGAAGGGATGAGAGCGGCCCGCCCGCCGGCCGGCCTGTTTGGCTTGGTTCGCACGAGGGCTCTCATCTGGATACTCTTGGCGCTCGTCCTCGCGCCGTCGTCAGCGTCGGCAAAGGAAGATGCTGTGGTCCCGGCGCCCGAGATCGCCGTCGAAGAACCAACTACCGCAACCGTTCCCCAGCCCGAGCCCGAGGACTATCGGACCGAGGCCTATCGGGCGCCGGTCCCGGCCAGTCTTGCGGGCGGTACCGTCGTCGATACGGCAGCCGCCAAGACGCTGCATGACGAGGGTGCGGCCTTCGTTGACGTCCTGCCGCGCGCGCCACGGCCGAAGGGCCTGCCCGCCGATACCATCTGGCGGCCGAAGCCACGCAGCAATATTCCGGGCTCGATCTGGCTGGTCGACACCGGCTATGGCGAGCTAGCGCCGGCGATGGAGCGTTATCTCATCGACGGGCTCGTCGCGGTCACGCAAGGCGACAAGAGCCGACCCGTGGTCATCTACTGCCTGCGCGATTGCTGGATGAGTTACAACGCCGCCAAGCGCGCGATCCGCGCCGGCTTTGCGGCCGTCTACTGGTATCCGGACGGCACCGATGGCTGGGCCGAAGCCGGCTACGCGCTGGCGCCGTCCGAGCCGGAGCCGCGGCCGGACGAATAGACGCGCGTTTCGAGCCGTCCGATCACAGCGCGCTGGCAATCGCCCGGCCGAGGCCGAAGGCGCGCTGTTCGATCAGCACCGGCACTTCGCAGACATAGGTGAGGGATTGCCGGCGTTCGTCGAAGATGCGGGTGTCCCAGAGAAGCGCCTGTCGGGCCTCCTCGATCTTAGTCGGCGAGGCGTCCGACCGCTGCCGCAGATCGGCGAAGTCGGCGCTCTGCTCGCGCAGCCTCTTCGCCAGCGCCTTCTGCTTGGCGCCGTAGCGCTCGATACCTACCATCACCTCGCCGCGCTCCTTGTTCAGGCGGTCGAGGATGTCGGTAACGATCGCGGTCGCCGTCGCCCCGCGCCCGTTCTCGGGAAGCTCGGCGACGAAGTCCTTGACCATCATTGCGGCTTCATCGAGCGGCAGCCGGCGCGCGACAATTTGGTCGGCCAGCACTCGCATCGCGTCGGTCCGCTCGACATTCGCTGCATTGGCGACGTCCGGGCCATTCCAGATCTGCGCCGGGGAGATCGTCTCGACGCGGCGCTGGATGCAGGGCCAGTCGGTGGTGCCCTTTTCCGGTGTCCGGGCGAAGCTCATCGGGCTGACCGGAGTTTCGGCTGGCGACGGCGGCTTCGCCTCCTCGGCTTCCGGCGCGTTGACGGGCGGCGGACCGGGCAGCACGAAGCCTTCGGGGATGTCGCGCGGCGCCGCGCCGTCCTGGGCGGTCGCGGGAAGGACGGCCAAGTGCGATAGAAGCGCGAGCGAGCCCGCGACAAGCGCGATTCCACCCATCCGACGGTGTGCGTTCGTGGACATGAAAGCCTCTCTTCGATCGCGGCTCTGGTGGCGGGCTACTGGCGTTTGCGACTGATCAAGCCGCGCGCCGGATCGTAGGCGAGAATGGCGCCGCCGAGGAAAACGATGGTGCAACCGATGACAACGGCGAGCGCCTGCCAGTTGATCTCGCCGTAAAGCGCGAAGCGCACCAGTTCTACCGCGTGGGTGAACGGGTTGAACAGGGTGATCGTATAGAGAAGCGGGCTGGACTCCTGCACCCGCCAGAGCGGGTAGAGCGCGGAGGAGGCGAAATACATCGGGAAAATCACGAAGTTCATGACTCCGGCGAAATTCTCCAGCTGCTTGACCAGCGAGGACAGGAGCATGCCGAGCGAGCCGAGCATCAGCCCGGTGAGGATCAGCGCCGGCAGGACGGTGAGATAACCGGTCCAATGCGGCTGGACTTCCCAGAACCAGGCGATGGCGAAGAACACATAGACCTGGACGATGCCGACAGCGACACCGGCGGCGAGCTTGGAGACGAGCAGGAACCAGCGCGGCAGCGGCGAGACGAGCAGCGTCTTCATCGCGCCGGTCTCGCGGTCGTAGACCATCGACAGCGACGACTGCATGCCGTTGAATAACAGGATCATGCCGACGAGGCCGGGCGTGATGTAGACCTCGTAGAGGATGTAGGTCTGATAGGGTGGTGTGATCGAGACGCCGAGCACCTGACGAAAACCCGCCGCGAAGATGAACAGCCAGAGCAGCGGGCGTACCAGCGCCGAGACGAAGCGCTCGCGCTGATGCAGGAAGCGCAGCGCCTCGCGCCAGACGATGCCGCGAAAGCAGATGAGATAGGCAGATAGCGGAAAGCCGCTGGGGGTTGCGTCCGCCGGAACGCTTGCCGAGGTGCTCACGAGGCCATCTCCGGTTCGACGGTGCTCTTGGCCAATCCGGTGAGGCGGGTGAAGGCATCTCGGATCGAGCCGGCGCTTTCCGCCGCGACGATATCGGGGACGTTCCCCTCGGCCAGAACCTTGCCATTGTGGAGCACCACGACCCGGTCGGTCTCGTCGATCTCGTCGATGAGATGGGTGGCCCACAGAACGCTGACGCCTTCCTCCTTCACTAGCCGCCGCACTTCCGAGACGATTTCGGCGCGCGAGCGGATGTCGAGCCCAACCGTCGGCTCGTCGAGCAGGATGAGGCGCGGTCGGTGCATGAAGGCACGGACGATCTCGATGCGGCGGAGCTGGCCGCCGGAGAGATTGCGCGCCTTCTCGCCCATCCGGTCGATGAGTTCGGAGCCTTGGAGGATCTCCGCGATCCGCAGTTTGGCGTCCGCGCCGGTCATGCCGTGCAGGGCGGCGTGGTATTTGAGGTTCTGGCGGATCGACAGGTCGAGATCGAGCGTGCGGGCCTGGAAGACCACGCCGAGGCGGCGCAGCGCCTCGCCCGGCTCCTCGTTCAGGCGGCGGCCGAGAATACGGATTTCGCCATCACGGACATTGAACAGCCGGGTCACCAGCGAGAACAGCGTCGACTTGCCGGCACCGTTGGGGCCGAGGAGCGCGGTGAACGAGCCCTGCGGAACCGCGAACGAGACGTCGTCGAGGGCCTTTCGGTCGCCATAGGAATGGCTGACACGACGGACGTCGAGCGCGGGAGGGGCGTCCGGCGCCCCGGCGCTGAGGTCGGGTGTCATGGGCGCGGCATCCAAGGCCATCGTGCTCCGTTGCGGTCGGTGGGATCCGCCGGCAGCCTATCGCGGGCCCGGCCGGGAAGACAGTGGCGGCGGGCGGTCCGTGACGGCGCCAACTCCCGCGCTATGGCACGATGGTGATCGTGCCCTTCATGCCCTGTTCTTCACCGAGGCCCTCGACATACCAGTCGTAGCGGCCGGGCCGGGTGGTCTGAAACTGCACGGTGATCACGCCGGTCGCGTCGAATTCCAGCCAGGCCGGCGGGCCGGCCATATGCACCTCGAGGTCGGATATGACGATCTGGTTCATCCAGACATTGCGGAAGAAGCCGGGCGCGTGGAGCTTGTATTCGAGCCCGCCCTCGGACGCGATGTCCCAGCGATAGGCCTGGTTGGCCCTGAGATAGATGTCGGTGTGGCTGACGGTGAACGCGCTGTCGGGGCCGCCGAGGACCAGCGGTGTGACGATCTGGCTCGACAGCGAGACGGGCGGCAGGCCAATCTGGTCGCCGTTCAGGGCGCTCGCCGGCATCAGTTCGGAGCCCTTCGGGATGGTCAGCTCCTCAGCCGTTGGCACCATCGCGGCGCCGGTCGCGTCATCGTCATCGTCGTCGTCACTATCAGCGGCCGCCTCTCCGGCTGCTCCCGCGTCCTGCGCGGCAACGACCGTGATCGGCGCGAAGGCGAGGATTGCCGCCATCAGCAAGAGCCAGATTCGTTTCATCGCTCGGTTCTCTCCCAAAAAGTCCGCGTTATGCGCCTCGCTCCGTCCGCCGACTCATTCGCCAGGCGTGACGGCGACGCCCCAGGGCTGCTGCCCGACCTGGACAGACTTGATCACCTCGTCATCCGCGACGTCGATGATCGAGATGTCGTTGGAGACGCCGTTGGTGGTGAAGAGATGCGTTTCGCCCGGCGAGAAGGCGAGCTGCCAGACCCGCTGGCCGACGAGCAGATAATCGAGAACCTCATAGGTCTCGGCATCGATGACGGCGACGCGGTTGGCCGGCCCGAGCGCCACATAGGCCTTCTTGCCGTCGGCGGTGATCCGCACGCCGACCGGCTGGATCGCCTCGGAGCGGATGCCCTGGATCTGGAAGGTGATCTTCGCCTTGATCTCCTTCGTGGCCGCGTCGATCACGCTGACCGTGCCGCCGATCTCGGCCGATACCCAGACCTCCGAGCCGTCCCGCTTGTACTCGGCGAAACGGGGCCGGGAATCGACCAGGACGTTGGCGGTGATCTGGTGGCTGTCGCTGTCGATGAAATGGGCCATGTTCGTCGTTTCCGACGTGTTGGCGATGGTTGTCCCGTCGGGCGAGACCGCCATCCCCTCCGGCTCGACGCCGACCGGGATTTCCGCGAGGCGCGCCCCGGTTTGAAGATCGATGGCGGTGACGAGATTGTCGTCCTCATTGGCGACGTAGAGCCGCTTGCCGTCCGGCGACAGGATCAGCAGTTCGGGATCAGGGCCGGAGGGCAGGGTCTTGAGAAACTTGTAGGTCGCCGTGTCGTAGACCTGGATGGTGTCGTCGTCGCTGGCGCAGACGAAGATCTGGCTGCCGTCGGCGCTGACGGCGATGCCGCGCGGCCGCTGGCCCACCTTGAAGGTGTCGATGACCTCGAAATTCTCCGAGTCGAGGACGGTGATGTCGTTGCCCTTCTCGTTGGACACGAAAATCTTGTAGGCGAAAGCCGGAGTCGCGGAGAGCGCGAGCAGGCCAGCCAATGCCATCAAAGGCAGTCGTTTCATCACCCGCTGGTTCCTCCCCTGCGATGGGCCACAGATTGCGCTCTTCCGTCCGCGCGCCGACCGCTTGGGCGCTACGCTATCCCGCCGTTTCCAGGCGTTACAACGGGATAACTTCCCGTCTTCCCGAAAGTCGTGGGGGTCGGCGAAACTCATGGCCGCTCGCGATCGAGCATGCGGCCGCCTTTGCTCTCCAGCGCGAAGCGGACGAGGTCGGAGGTGCGGTCGACGCCGAGCTTCTCCTTCATGCGCGAGGAGGTGTTGGCGATGGTCTTGTAGGCGACGCCGAGCCCTTGCGCGATGTCGGTGAGGCTCTTGCCCTCGCCGAGCATGTGCAGGATCTGCAATTCGCGCCGCGACAGCTCCTTCGTTCCCCCCTCGGAGGTCTCGTGGCGGGCCATCAGCGCCGTCGTCTCGCTGTCGACATAGCTTTCGCCAACCAGCGCCTTTTCGATCGCCACCAGCAGCTCGTCGGTCGGAGCGCTCTTCGACACATAGCCGAGCGCGCCGTCGCGCCGGGCCGAGGCGGCATAGACGATGTCGGAATACATCGAGAACACGACGATCTTCGCCTTCGGGTCGTCGGCGCGCAGCCGCCGCAGGGCGTCGAGGCCGCTGCCGTTCTTCAGATTGATGTCGAGGATGGTCACGTCCGGCCGGAACTTGCGGAACTCCGCCAGCGCCTCGGACGGCGTCTCCGCCTCGGCGATCGCAGTGGCTGGCAGCGCCTCGACCAGCCGCCTGACGCCGTCGCGCACCACCGTGTGATCGTCGACGATCAGGATCTTCATGCCGCGTCTCCACCCATGCCGGAGACTACCGCGCCGGGGGGCGCGCTGTCACGGGGAAGCGGCACCCGGCCTTCCAGCCGCACGCCCGGCGGGAACGGCACCTGCGACACCGTCAGTTCGCCGCCGGCCGCCTCGACCCGCTCGCGCATGCCGAGAAGGCCGAAACCGCCGTCCGTGCCGGGCTCGGCGAGGCCGCCGCCATCGTTGACGACGCTGAAGGCGAGATGCGTCTCGCTGGACGCGACGCGGACGGTGACCCGCGTCGGCGCGCCGTGGCGCAGCGCGTTGTCAAGCCCTTCGCGCACCGCCCGGTGGACCAGCACCTCCAGCGGCCCGCCCCAGTCGCCTTCGGCCAGCTCGGCGGAAAACGCCACGTCGCCGTGGCGGCGGGACAGCTCCGCGATCAGTTCCTCGATCGCCGCCTTGAGGCCCAATCCCGGCGTCAGGCCTGGCCGAAGATCGGAGAGGATGCGCCGTACCTCCTGTCTGGCGCGATGGGCGGCGGTCTTGATCGCCTCGGCGCGGCCCGTCACCGGATCGCCGCCCTCGGCGCTCCTGGCGAGGCGGGCGATCGCCGAGGCGTCGACGTCGATGGCAAACAGCAGCGGCCCGATGTCGTCGTGGAGATCGCGGGCGAGATCGGCCCGCTCCTCGTCCTGCAGCCGCAACAGCTGTTCCGACAGGCGGCGGTTGCGGGCGGAGATTTCGACAAGCCGCGCCGCCATCTCGTTGCAGCGGGTGGCGAGCACCCGCATTTCCGGTGGGCCGGACGGCGCGATGCGGCTTGCGTAATCGCCCGTGCCGATGCGGGCGAAGGCCGCCTGGATCGCCTCGAGCGGCCGCAGCGCCCGGTCGGCGACCACCCAGATGGCCGCGAAGGCGAGCAGCACGAACAGGACGAGGCTGCCGAGGCCGAGGCCAAGATCGGTCCAGCTGGTGGCGATCTCGTTGCGCGGATCGATCGAGACGGCGACGGCGGTCATCGGCAAAGCGGCGCCCGACAGCGGCATCACCGTGGTCGAGGTATCCGGCGCGAGCAGGCGGACGAACCAGTCCGGCAGGGCGCCGTAATCCTTGGCCGGGGTGGAAAAATCGCGGACCGCGCCGGTGGAATCGATCAGCAGCACCTGCACATGCCGGTCGCCGTTGAAGGCGCGCACGAAGCTGGCAAGTTCCGCCGCCGTGTCGCGCGAGGCGGGCAGCTTGGCGACGAGCTGGGCGACCCGGTTGGCGGCGACGCTGCGCGCGGCGGAGAGCTCGGCGGCAACGTTCTTCGTCGCCTGATCGTAGGTCAACACCCCGCCGATGATCAGGATCGCGACGAACGCGGCGCTCAAGGTGGCGGCAAGGCGGGTTTTGAGGGACACGGGCGGGAGGCTGACCGGGGTTCGACGAGGTTTCACAGCCGCGCGCGAAGGCGAGGCGCTCGGCGGAGGCTATGCGGGAAGAAGGACGGGGGGAAGGGTTGGCGCGCACCGTTTTGGAGGAACAGTACTCGGGGCGGTCGCTAGCACTGATGTCTCAGGGGAATGTCGATCATGCAAGTCTTAATCAATGCATAAACTATGCTTCATATAGAATTTCTTAAGGCGTCCCTGTGATGGTGTGTCTCAAGGAGGATTGTCCCATGATACGCGCGGTGACACTAGCGCTGGCGCTCGCCTTCTCCGCGGCCTCTACGACTGCGTTTCCCGCCGAAGATTCGCCAAAGGGGTCTCCCAGCGAAGCTGTCGCGATGGTCAAGCGTGTGAAGGAGATGTTCGCGCGTCAAGGAAAGGAGGCCACGTTCGCCGCGGTCGACGATGCGACGACCCCTGCCTTTCATGACCGGGATCTCTATCCGTTCGTCTACGATCTGCAGGGCGTGAACGTCGCCCACGGGGCGCGGCCTGTTCTCGTGGGCAAGAATCTCAGTTCGTTGAAAGATCAGGACGGGAAGTATCTCATTCAAGAAATTATCCGGGTTGCGGTCGATCCTGGGTCGGGTTGGGTGGATTACAAGTGGCCGCATCCGATCACGAACAAGATCGAAGATAAATCCAGTTACGTAGAAATGATGGGCGCTTACGTGGTTGGCGTCGGGATCTATAAAGACTGATATTTGCGGCGCGGAGGACATAGCGAGATGCGAGCGCGCTGGCTCACGCGGTTGATCAACGACCTGCCGCTCAGCGTCAAGGCATTCGGCGGCTCCGCCGTTTTGCTGATTTCGCTTCTGTCGACGGGCGTGCTGGTGATCGTCGCGCTCACCGCCATCGCTGAGCGTGTCGACAAGGTTGCCACGTCAGTGGTCGGGAAGCAGACGATCGAGGAGCGCCTCGAGGAGGCCGTCTCCGAAACGCATCTCAATCTGTTTCGTTACACCGCATGGGCAAGCAATGGCGTGAATGAGGCGCGTCTCGCGCAGTTGCGTGAGGAAATCGCCCGTAACAGCGGGTCGGCTCAAAGCCAGGCATCCGATCTTTCCAAGCGTGCTGACCTGACCGTTTCCGAACGGGTCCAGCTAAAGAAATTTGTCGAAAGCTGGAGGCTATACATGGCCGCCGCCGCCGCCACCGTGGAGGTCGGCACCGTGGACCCGGCGATGGGCACCATGTTGCTGGGCGGGACCGACGACGATTTCCAGCGTGCCGCCTCGCATCTGCGAGAGTTAACCGGCGAAGCCCATCGGCTGACGCGCACGATGGTCGATGACCTCCATTCCAGCGCGGCCAGCAGCGTGCGTATCATCCGGATCGGCGGGCTTGCCGCCATTCTCGTCAGCCTGGGCATCGTTTTCTTCTTCGCGCGCTCGATCGTGCTGCCGGTCCGTGCCGTGACACGCGCCATGCGTGACATTTCCTTCGGGAATCTGAACTTCCGTCCCGATGCGACTATTAAAAATCGGGAAGACGAAATCGGGCAGATGGTGTCCGCGATCGCCGATTTCTGCGAGGGGATGCGCGGGGCGAGGGAGGTGATCGTGCGGAACGAGGCGGACCTTCGCCGTCAGAATCTGCTGTTCGACGCGGCCTTGGCCAACATGTCCCAGGGCTTGTGTATGTTCGACGGCCAGAAGAATCTGATCGTCTCGAACGCCCGCTATGCGGAGCTGTACGAACTTGATCCGGGGTCGATCAAGCCCGGCATCCACTTGCGCGACATATTGCTCCAACGGATTGCAGCGGGATGCGTCGTTGGCGAAGATCCGGAGGAGTACATCAAGGAGCGCCTGACCGGCGTCGAGGTGCGAGAGTCCTATGTCAAGATTCACCATCTCAATGACGGGCGCTCGCTCGCGATCTCCCACCGCCCTCTTGCCGATGGAGGTTGGCTCGCCACGCACGACGACATCACGAATATCCGTCGGATCGAGGCGCAAATCGCGCATATGGCCTTGCATGACGGGCTTACGGATTTGCCGAATCGTACTCTCTTCGGCCAAGAACTCGAGGCCGCTTTCAAGGCCCGGGCGGAGGGCCGACGTGTCGCCGTCGTCTGTCTGGACCTCGACAAGTTCAAAAGCGTCAATGACACGCTGGGCCATCTGGTGGGCGACCGCCTCTTGAAGGCTACGTCGACGCGACTGATCCAGGCCGTCGGCGGCAAAGGAATGGTGGCACGTCTCAGCGGCGACGAATTCGCCCTCATCATTTCTGACGTGGGCACGCAAACTGATATGGAACAAGTCGCCCAGCACATCATCGACGCGATGGCGGAGCCGTTCGATCTCGATGGTCATCATGTCGGCGTAGGCATAAGTATCGGCGTCGCGTTCAGCACCGAGGCGACTACGAATGTGGAAGAAATAGTTAGTAACGCCGACACGGCGCTTTATCGCGCAAAGGCGGAGGGGCGCGGGGTCTTCCGCTTCTTCGAGCAGGGCATGGACTCCGCTGTGAAACGCCGAAGCCAGCTTGAGATGGATTTGCGTCAGGCAATCCAGGACGAGCAGCTGACCCTGAATTTCCAGCCTATCATGGACGCCGTCTCCAGGCGTGTGGTCGCCTTCGAAGCCCTGTTGAGATGGACCCACTCGGAGCACGGCTCCATCCCGCCGAGCGAATTCATTCCGATCGCCGAGGATGTCGGCCTCATCGAGCGACTTGGAGAATGGGTGATCCGGCAAGCCTGTCTGACGGCGGTGGATTGGCCGCAGGATATCAGGGTCGCGGTCAATCTGTCGCCACTGCAATTCGGTGGGCGGGATCTCGTCGCCACGGTGGCTGGGGCTCTGACTCAGACGGGCCTCGACGCGGGCCGGCTGGAATTGGAGATCACCGAATCCGTTCTGCTGAACGACAGCGAGGCGAATTTGAAGATCCTGAGCGAGTTGCGTCACCTCGGCGCCCGCGTCGTTATGGATGATTTTGGCACCGGCTATTCCAGCTTGGGATATCTGCGCAGCTTTCCCTTCGACAAAATCAAGATCGACAAGAGCTTCATCGACGAAATTCCGACGAACCTCGGAAGTGGCGCGATCATCAGGGCGATCACCGAACTTGCGACAAATCTCGGCATGTCGACGACGGCGGAGGGCGTGGAGAGCCGTGAACAGTTCGACTATCTGAGGCTGCAGGGGTGCACGGAAGTTCAGGGCTACTATTTCAGCCCGGCCCGGCCTGCGGACGAAATTCCCGCCCTCCTTGCGAGATTGACGGCGGATGCCATGCGGCAGTCAGCCGACGGTGAAGCTTCGCCGGCCCGGCAGCGCCTGCCCCTGACCGCCTGAGACACGACCCGCCCGGCCGGGGGCGACGGTGAAACCCGGCCCCTTGGCGTCGATCGTCGCGGGGGCGACCGACCGCGTGCGCGAGGCGGCCCGGCGGCGGGAATCGCGTCAGAACCGGCTGGCGTCCTTGACGGCGACGATGAAGACCGCCGGGCCCTTTGCCGGCTGCCAATTGTGGGCGATCCTGAAGCCGTGACGCGTGAGGCTGGCTTCGAGGTCCGCCTTGCCGAAGATTTTGACGACCGGGAAGAACCCCAGACGCCGCCCAAGCGGCGCCACCAGCTTAAACCACTTCATCCCGTCCGCGAGGCACGCCGTGTTGGTGACGAAGACGCCGTCCGGCTTCAAGAGGGCCGCAATCTTGGCGATCGCGGCGTCCCTGTCCTCCAATAGATGCAGGAGATTGAGGCCGAGGACCGCGTCGAAGCTTTCGTCGGGGGCAGCGATGTCCTCCACCGCCACGCATTCGAACGCCACATTCGCGACCCCGCTCTCGGCGGCCTTGGCGCGGGCGATCTCGATCATCTTCGGCGAAATGTCGGTGGCCCGGATGTGCTTGACGTGAGGCGCGTGAGCGATCGCCGTCGAACCGGTGCCGCAACCGAGTTCCAGAATCTCCATGTCGGGCGTTAGATGGTCGCGCGTCACCCGCAGCTTCGTTTGGTAGGCGGCTTCGTCGGCGATCGGCCGCCGGGCGTAACGGACCGCGATCCTGTCCCAGAATCTGGCGGAGGGATGCGCGCTGCCGGTTGCGGAGGGGGCGGCGGTCTTTCGGGTCATCCCCCCATGTCGCATGCCGTTTCCGGCCTGTCGACGCCGAGGGTGTCGAGTTCGGAGACCCGGTGCAAAAAGCCCTCCTGCGGCGAGGCGGAGACAACCGAGGCCTCGGTGCCGAGCAGTACCGGCTGGCGCAGCTGCCAATCCCAGTCGCGAAACGTCAGCCGCTGGCCCTTGAAGGCGGCGACGGTGAAATCCGGCCCCTTGATGAAGGCGTCGATCGTCGCGGGGGCAACGGATTGCGTGCGCGAGGCGGCCTCGCCGATCACCCGGATCGCCGTCCAGACCTGCATGTCCTTTGATTCCATGCGGCGGCCGGCGACATCGACGAAGCGGTTCTGGATCTGCGCGCCGCCCCATTGCTCGCTCGCCGGATGCCAGGAGCCGGGTTTCAGCCCGGCGGTGCCGGCGACGGGGCGCGGCAGCCAGGTGCGCCAGGGCACATAGGTGCCGAACACCTCGCTCTCGTCGGCGACCAGCAGGACGTCGTGCTCGGGCAGATCCTGCAGGAACACCGGGATCTGGCGCTGCACCAGCGCCTGGCCGGAATCGGTGGCGCGGGCGCCGCCCTTGTCGGCGAAAATCTTCTCGGCGACGATCTTGCCGCCGAACTTTTTGGCGGAGCGCTTCAACGCCTCGGCGAAGAGCTGGTCGTTTTCGTGGTCGCCCTCGACCAGCGCCCAGTTCCGCCACTGCTTCCACATCAGGTATTGCGCGAGGCCGTCGGTCAGCATCGCCCGCGACGGGGCGGTGTGCAGCATGTTGGCGCGGCAACCTTCGCCGCGCAGCCGGTCGTCCGTCGCGCCGGCGTTGAGGACGAGGGCGTTCTGGGATTTGGCGAGATCGGCGACGGCGAGCGTGTCGTCGGGCGACAGATCGGTGACGATGTAGTGGATGCCGCTCGCGAGCATGTCTTGCGCCGGTGCGGCGACGTCGTCGCCGGGGGCGAGCGTCGTCACGTCGAGGGTAAAGTTCTGGCCCATGAACGAGCCGGTGGTGTTGTTGTCGGCGATCGCCACCGTCGCGCCCGCAAGGCCGATGTCGGCCGGCTGGATGTCGAGGGCGGAGAGCGCGAGGGTGCGCTCATAGGTTCTGAGGAAGCCGATCTTGACCGTCTGTGTCACGGGCTGGACTGAGGCCGGCGCGGGGGCGGTGTCCGTCTGTGCGGGGGCTCCGGTCGTCAGGAGGATGAGCACCGCGGTTCCGCAAAGCACCCGCCGCAAGCGGTCTCTGGCCGGTGTGGTCAATGCTGGTTCCTCCCATTCCGCTGCCGGCCCGGCCGGCGGTCTTTCGCAATTAGCGTCTTGCCGCGGGCCCTTCAAAGCTTATGACTCATTGCCGAGGCTGGGCGCCGGATCAGACAGACGAGAGCTTTCATGTGTTACGGACCCCGCATTCCGAGACAAGCGCGACTTTTTCCCGTTGTTCTGGCGCTGCTCCTGGCCGCTCCCGCCTTCGCGGCGGAAAAGACTGTTGCCGTGTTCGATTTCGAACTGATCGATTCCAGCCTCGAAGGCTCGATGATCGGCCAGAACCCGGACGAGCAGGCCCGGCTTGAAACCATGGCGCCGGCTCTGCGAGGGAACATCGACACGCTCGCCGGCTATGCCAGCGTCGACATCGCGCCGGTGCGCGACAAGGCGCTGGCGCAGAATCTGGAAAGCTGCGGCAACTGCGCGCTGAGCTTCGCCAAGACGCTCGGCGCCGACATCGCCGTCACCGGCACCGTCCAGAAGGTGTCGAACCTCATTCTCAACATCAACGCCTATGCCTTCGACGTGAAGACCGGCCAGCCGATCGCGCGCGGCAGCGCCGATATTCGCTCCAACACCGACGAAAGCTGGCGGCGGGGGGTCGCCTATCTGTGGAAGAACGTCCTGAAGAAGCAGTTCGAGGCCGCGCCTTGATCCGCCTGCTGGCGAGCGTCACCGGCCCCGAGGAGGCCGAGATCGTCATCGAAGGCGGCGCCGATCTCGTCGATCTGAAGGACCCGGCGCAAGGCGCGCTCGGCGCGGTGTCGCCAGCCGTCCTCGATGCGACGCTGCGGGCCGTCGCCGGCCGGCGGCCGGTCTCGGCGGTGGCCGGCGACCTGCCGATGCAGCCGGACGTCGTCCGGCGCGCGGTCGAAGCGCGGCAAACGGCCGACTATGTGAAGATCGGCCTGTTTCCGGCCAGTCGGGGGGAGCGGTTGACCGTCATCAAGGCACTGCGGGAGCCGGCCTCGCGCACCCGGCTGATAGCGGTGTTCTTCGCCGATGGCGACCCGGATTTTACGCTGCTGCCGGTGCTGGCCGAGGCGGGATTTGCCGGCGCTATGATCGACACGATCGGCAAGTCGAGCGGCGGACTGCTTCAGTATCTGTCGCTGGCCGAGCTGGGGGATTTCGTCGCCAAGGCGCGGGGGCTCGGTCTGCTGACCGGGCTCGCGGGCTCGCTGGAGCCGCCGGATGTGCCGCGGCTGGCGGTGCTGCAGCCCGATTATCTCGGCTTTCGCGGCGCCCTGACGGCTGGCCCGCGGGACGGGCCGGTTGATCTTCAGGCGGTCCGGGCGATCCGCGCGCTGATCCCGGCGGAGCAAGACGCCTCAAGGAGTGTCGCGTCGACCGCTGTCGCCGGCGACCTTATTTTCGTGCGCGACTTCACCCTGCCGATGGAAGTCGGCGCCTACGGCCATGAGCGCGGCCGCACGCAAAAGGTGCGCTTTTCCGTCGAGGCCGAGATCGAGCCGATCGTCGCAGGCGCCCGGAGCATGGCCGAGATCTATTCCTACGACGTGATCATCGACGCGATCCGCAGCCTCGCCGCGCGCGGGCATACGGACCTCGTCGAGACGCTGGCGTTGGAACTCGCCGATACCCTCTTGGGCGATGCTCGGGTGCGGGAAGTGACGGTGCGGGTCGAAAAGCTCGAACTCGGCCCCGGCGCCGTCGGGATCGCGGTGACGCGCCGCCGCGCCGGACCGACCGGGTAGGGCCATTCAAAATCAGGGCTTTACAGCGGCGGCGAAGCGTCGTTCTCTTGTCATCTTGCGGTTGAGCGCCTCGGCGTTCGCCAACGATCAGAGCGGCCAGTCAAGGCCGTCAAGGCACATGGGGTGGAATCCGATCGGCATTCCACCTGGGAGAGACGCATCCGAAGGGCAGGTGGCAAGGCATGAAGGACATTCTCGTCGTCAAGATCGGTGGTAGTTGCGCGGCGTCGCCTGATCTGGCGCGGTGGGTGGCGGCGATCGAGCAGGCGGGGTTGCCGATCGTCGTCGTGCCGGGCGGAGGGCCCTTCGCCAATGCCGTCAGGCGCTACCAGCCGCGCATGGGCTTCGGCGACGAGGCGGCGCACGAGATGGCGATCCTCGCGATGGAGCAGTTCGGCTGCGCGCTCGTCGGTCTCGGCAGGCGGATGGTGAAGGCGGCGGACGAGGCCGCGATCATGGCGGCGCTCGAACGCGGCGACATCCCGGTCTGGATGCCGCGCCAGCTGGTGCTTTCGGCGCCGGAGATCCCCAAAAACTGGAGCGTGACCTCGGATAGTCTTGCCGCCTGGCTGGCGGGACGGCTTCCCGGTGCACGGCTTTGCCTGTTCAAACAGATCGATTTGCCGGAAAACGCCACCATCGACGCTCTTGCCGGGGCACAGATCGTCGACGAGTGTTTCACCGAGTTGCTCGATCCGGCAACCGACGTCTATGTCGCCGGACCGGCGGATCTCAGTCTTGCCGGCGTACGCCTGGCCGAGGGAGAAATTCCCGGGCATCCTGTGATGCGGCGGCGCGTACTCGTGGCGGCAAACGCCGGGTGAGGCGAAGCCCCGACGATCCGGGCTTGGCGCTACGCCCGCCCGGCGGCTTTGCAACCGCGCCGGAATGGTCGACATAGCCGGGCATGGCGCGCGAAAAGCTGCTCTTTCTGACCGGACATCTGGCGCGGCCACGGCTCGAGCGCCTGCTGCGAGGGCTCGGTGCGACCGAATTCGACTGGGCGATCGCCGATATCGGGGTGAAGGTCGCGGCGCTCGCCACCGGCGAGATCATCGCGCGGCGACTGCAACAGCCGGTGGTGGCGGATCGCGTCATCCTTCCCGGCCGCTGCCGGGCGGATCTGGACCGCCTCTCCCAACACTTCAGGATCCCTTTCGTGCGCGGACCGGACGAACTCGCCGACCTGCCGGCCTTTCTCGGTCGCAAGGGCGCGCCGCCGGATCTGTCGCGGCACGACATGCGTATCTTCGCCGAAATCGTCGATGCCTCGGCGCTGTCCGTGGACGAGATCGTCCTGAGATCGGAGGCGATGCGGGCGGCCGGCGCCGACGTCATCGACCTCGGCTGCTTGCCCGATACGCCCTTCGCGCATCTCGAAGACGCGGTGCTGGCGCTGAAGGGCGAGGGCCACCGTGTCAGCGTCGATTCCGCCGATCCGGACGAGCTTGCGCGCGGCAACAGGGCGGGGGCGGACTTCCTCCTGTCCCTGACCGAGGAGACGCTGGCGATCGCCGGCGAAGGCGACGCCGTGCCGATCCTCGTGCCG
Organism: Aurantimonas sp. C2-5-R2; assembly: GCF_036549495.1. Taxonomy (NCBI): domain Bacteria; kingdom Pseudomonadati; phylum Pseudomonadota; class Alphaproteobacteria; order Hyphomicrobiales; family Aurantimonadaceae; genus Aurantimonas; species Aurantimonas sp. C2-5-R2. The sequence goes on along the minus strand of NZ_JAZHLJ010000006.1, from coordinate 83,314 downwards.
GCCCGGCCCCATGACGTTGCCTCGCTGGAACGCGCGATCTCCGCGGCGCGGGACATGGGCATCGCTTTCATCGCCGACCCGATCCTCGATCCTATTCATTTCGGCTTTGCCGACTCGCTGGTCCGCTACCATCGTCTGCGTGAAGCCTATCCGGACGTCGACATCCTGATGGGCACCGGCAACCTTACCGAGCTCACCGACGCCGACACGTCGGGGATCACCGCGACGCTACTCGGCATCTGCTCGGAGCTTGAAATCCGCAACCTCCTCGTCGTCCATGTCAGTTCGCACACGCGCCAGACGATCGCAGAGCACGACGCGGCAAGGCGAATGCTCTTTGCCGCCCGCGCGGACGGGGCGTTGCCGCGCGGCTATTCCAAGGCGCTGTTGCAGGTGCATGACGTCAAGCCGTTCGCGTCGACGCCCGACGAGCTTGCCGAGCAGGCGGCGGCGATCAAGGATCGCAACTACCGGATCGAGACCGCCGAGGACGGTATCCATCTGTACAACCGCGATGGCCATTTCATCGCAACCGACGCGTTCGAGCTTTTCCCGAAGATCGCGGTCGAGGGCGACGTCGGCCACGCCTTCTATCTCGGCGCCGAGTTGCAGAAGGCGGAGATCGCCTGGCGGCTGGGCAAGCGCTACGCCCAGGACGGGCCGATCGATTTCGGCGTTGCCGCGCCGCGACCGGAGGCGGATCGGACTAAGCTCGAAGCGGCGGGGCATACGCTAAAGGCGAAAAAGACGCCATCATCGTAGCGGCCGACCGCGTCACGGTTTCCATGCAGAGAGTTCCGATGCCCTATATCCGCGAGACCATCCTGACCACCTGCTCCGCCTCGGGCGATGTCCACATCGCGCCGCTCGGGATTATCCAGGACGGCGAGGGCTGGGTGATCGCGCCGTTCCGCCCGTCGACGACGCTGGCCAATCTGGAGGCGACCGGCGTCGCCGTCGTCAACTACACCGACGAGGTGAAGATCTTCGCCGGATGCCTGACCGGTCGCAAGGACTGGCCGCTGGCGCCAATCGACGGCTGCAAGGTGCCGCGGCTCGAAGCCGCGCTCTCTCATGACGTTCTGGAAGTCGTCTCCGTCACACCGGACGAGCAGAGGCCGCGGTTTACCTGCGGGGTCGCGGCCTCCGGTCAGCACCGGCCGTTCCAGGGGATGAACCGGGCCAAGGCGGCGGTGCTGGAGGCGGCGATCCTGGTGAGCCGGCTGAAAATGCTGCCGGCCGAGAAGATCGAGGACGAGATCGCCTATCTGAAGATCGTCATCGACAAGACCGCCGGCCCCGATGAGGAACAGGCCTGGTACTGGCTGCTGGAGAAGGTGATCGATCATCTCGCTGAGGTCGAAGGTGAAAGATGATCGGCGGGCGCCCGTAGCCCCCGGGCCACGGAGATGACCGGCCGGCGGGCTCGCGAGCACGCCGGCCGAGACGTCGATCAGGTGACGAACGCTGGCCGGCTCAGCCGCGACTTTCGGCCAACAGCGCCAGTGCCGCCGCCGGAGCGGTGCGGCAGATGTCGTCGCGCATTTCGCCCGGGCAGTCGAAGAGATCGGAGAAGTCGACGACGCCGCGGTCGAGGCGGGCCGCGAGACGGCGCAACACCGGCCGCCCGGCGCCGGCGACGACCACTGGCGCGTCGTCGCTCAGGTCTTCGCGCGACAACACCTGCAACGCCGCGTCGTGGATGTGCCGCATCTGCGCCTCGGCGAAGGCGTGAGCGAGCCATTCCCAGGCGCCGTCGCCAGCATCCGCGGCATCCATGCCCACCATGCGGGCGAGGCGCCGGCGTGAGGCGTCGACCGTCTTTTCCTGATTGTCGGCGGCCGGATGCAGATCGTCCACCTCGTCGAGTATGCCGATGACGCGCTGGACGTCGGCCATCGTGGCGAAGGACTCGTTCATCACCGGGATCGACCGACCGGCGAAGGGGACACGCTTTTCCACCGCCATCAGGGGGGTGCGGGTATAGCCTTGGTAGACCAGCTCGCCGTGAACGAGGCGGTCACGGTCGGTGAAGCCGCGGGCGCGGACGTGGCCGTCGCTGACCGGCACGATGTCCGTCGTGGTCGAGCCCATGTCGAGAAACAGCGCTTCCTCGATCGAGGCGGCAGCGAGCGCCGCGCTGGCATGCCAGTTCGCCGAGGCGATCTCGGCGGCATGGGCGCCGGAATCGCCTGTCGAGATGAAGCCCGTCGCTCCGGCATAGAGCGAGATGTCGCCGGATAACCGCTCGGTGAAGACTCGGGTCAGCTGCTCGACGCCCTCCCGACGCGAGGCGAAGATATCGGACAGTTCCCCGGTCATGGTGATCGCGTGGCGCTCGACGCCGGAGACCTCGTCGAGAATGGTCGCGAGAGCCCGATCGAGATGCGCGAGGCCCTGCCAGATCGGGCTGGGCTCCTGCCAGATCTTGAGGACGCGGTCCCCCTCGGCCAGCGCCGCCTTCAGATGCGCGCCGCCAACGTCCCAACCCAGCGTTCTTGTCATGCTATTTCCGCCCGCCTCTGATACGCGCCATCCTATACCATCGAATGTTCGAACGATGCGACCCGAGGGCTTTCATGCGGATCATTCCGGTGCTCGACATCATGGGCGGTCTCGTCGTGCGCGGGGTCATGGGCGATCGCCAGGCCTACCGGCTGATCGAAACCCCGCTCAGCGACAGTGCCGATCCCGTCGCGGTGGCCAAGGGTTTGGCGGCACTGGGGAACTTTTCCGCCTTCTATGTCGCCGACCTCGACGCGATCGAGGGGCGGCCGCCGAACGCGACCGTGTTGTCCGCGCTGGGCGAGGCCTTTCCGGACACGGAATTCTGGGTCGACGCCGGCCTGCGGACCGCGGCCGGCGCCGAACGCCTGCAACGGGCGCCGCGCCAGCACGCGGTGATGGGCACCGAATCGATCGCGGACGCCGCGGCCCTTGCGGCACTCACCCGCCCGAAGCGGGTCATCCTGTCGCTGGATTTCAGGGGTGACGCGTTCCTGGGGCCGCCGGAGATTCTCCAAGATACGACGCTTTGGCCGGACCGGGTGATCGTCATGACGCTGGCGCGGGTCGGCAGCGGCGCGGGGCCGGACCTTGCTCGCCTCGGCCCGATCATCGCTCGCGCTGAGGGACGGGCAGTCTACGCGGCCGGCGGCATCAGGGGGCCGGAGGATATCGAAGCGCTGGAACAAGCCGGGATCGCCGGCGCGCTGGTGTCGACGGCGCTGCACGACGGACGGTTGTCGCCGGAGGCGCTGCGGCGCTTTTACCGCTGAGGGCAGCGAAAAGGGGCCGCATGGGCCCCTTTTCCTGTTGTTCGCTTCCTTGGAAGGTCGGTCTCTACTGGAAACCGAATTTGGCGGCCAATCGCCGGAGAAGGCCGGCGGGCATCGCCGGCTTGTCGTCTTTTCCGGGATGGTCTCTTGTCTAAGCCCCGGCGAACGGATGCGACGCCGTACCCTTCTTGGCAACGACTTCTTGGGCCGTCGGCGTGCCTTTGATGGCGCGCTCGATGGATTCCATCGTGGCCTGATAGTTATAATCGCGAATTTTCGCGTCGTCCTCGGCTTCCCAGTGGATGAAGACGCCGACGCAGATGAACAAATCGTCGGCCTCGGCCGCCGGGATGATGCCCTTTTCGACCGAGTCGGCTACGGCGCGCGCAACGGCGGTCTGGGCCGGGCCGAACATCTGGACGGCCTGCTTGGCGCCCTTGATGGTCACCTTGTTGAACATCACCGTGTTCGGCTTGCACGGAAGGTTCGGGGCCACGACCGCGAGCAGCGTGGTGAAGCCGTCCTTGTTGTTGGTCAGCGAGTTGCAGAACGCCGACTCCGCCGCGCTGCCGCGCGGTCCGATGATGAGGTCGATATGGGCGACTTCGTTGCCTTCGCCGACGAGCGATTCGCCGACCATGACCTTGTTGATGGTTGCCATGAGCTATTCCTCCACAAATAGGCTGCTAACTGGTCCGGCGTCGCCGCCGGCCCGGTTAAAGAACTTCCGATTCCCGAAAAGGCGAACTTATCCACGCGCCTGGATTAGGCCGCACGACCGTTCCTCCTCCCGGTCGCCGGACACGACAGGTCCGGCATACGGCTATCCTTGTTGGCGGCGTCCCGCACGGGACCGGTTAGCCAGATAGCAAAAGGGTCAAATGGCCCCCTATGAACGACAGTCAATCACCACCGCCCGGCTTCCGCAAGGCTCCTCGCGAAAAGGCTGGCGACGGTCAGGTCGGCCGAAGTGCCGGGGTTGATGCCTTCGCGCTTCAGTTCTGCGTCGAAGCCCAGAAGGAGGGCGGAGGCCGCATCCGGATTTGTCTCTTGGCTCAATCGCTTGGCGAATTCGTCCATTCGTATCCGTATGGATTCGGCCACGTCTGGCCCGAATTTGCGCAGGATATGGCTGTCGGGAAATCGGGTAGAGAAGGCAATAAAACAATCGAGGGCTGGGCTGCGTCCCGGAGATGTTTCTCCGGTTCGGCCGGAAGCGGCGATCGCGGCAACTCCGATGTCGAAAATCTCGCGAAATCGGTTGGCATATTGCCGGGCGACGAGATCGTCCGCCTCTGCGAGGCGCATGGCGTCTATCAAACCAATCGACGGTGGTGAGCGGACGTCGTGGGTACCCCGGTTGCCAAGGCCGCCGGGAGAGGCGCGCGCGATCGCCGTGAAGACGTCTCGCGCGTCCTGCGGCCCGAGATCAGCAAGGACGGCTTCCAGTGCTCGGCGAAGCGCGCCGAGGCTTGAACCAGACATTGCGGAGACATCGTCAGCGATCTCGGCTGCCGCGGCGAGCGGGGCGGCGAGGAGCAGAATGCCGAGATTGGTGTTCATGCCGGTCGCCGCCCAGCTTGCCTCGGTGGCACCGAGCGCGCGGGCGCCCACGCTGGCGCCGGCCATCGCGATGAAGGGGGCCGCCGCGAGGGCTGCGGCCTCGAAGGTGGTGGCGCTCATGCCATGGCCGGGGGCGAAGCGGTGGACGTTGCCCGGTTTCACTGCGTCCAGCTCGGCCCGGCATGCGGCAAGGAAGGCCGCCTCGATCATGACCGGTTTGATGCTCATTCTGCTGCCGACAGAGGCCTAAAGGCGCTCGCCGCACGCCGCGCTTCAACCTGCGCCAGCAGATCGCGCGCGCGGATCGCGGCGAGATCGCAGCCGGTGGCTTTTTTTAACCCAGTCCAGGCGGGCATCGAATTGACCTCGATGATCTGAGCGCGTCCAGCCGCGTCGCGCAGGAGATCGACGCCGCAGAAATCGCCGCCGACGGCCTCGGTGGCGGCGACCGCGAGGGCCTCGAGGTCACCGTCGGGCGGCATCGGCATCGGCTCGGCGCCCTGCTTGACGTTGGTGATCCAGCTGGCGGCCTGACGCCGCATCGATGCGGCGGCGCGGCCGGCCGAGACGAGGATGCGCACGTCGCTCCAGCGCCCGGCCGTTTCGACCCCGGCGAAGCGCTGCAGGTAGTAGACGCCGCCGGCAATTTCCTCGGCCCCCGGCAGATCGTCGGCGGTGTGGATCAGCTTCAGCCCATTGCCCTGCGCGCCGAACAGCGGCTTCAGCACCAGCGGGTCGGCCTCGGCCGCCATGATCCGCAAGGCTTCGGCGCGGGTCTCGACAGCGAAGCTGCGCGGGCTCGGCAATCCGGCGCGGGCGATGAGGAAGCTGGTCATCGACTTGTCGACGCAGTTCTCGATCGCCCGCGCGTCGTTCGACACGAGGACTCCCAGCCGGGTGAGGGCGTGCAGCACCCCAAGCCGACGCGTCACCTGCTCGAAGCTGCCGGCATCCATGGTGCGCACACAGACCGCGTCGGGAAGGCTTCCGCCGAAATGCGGGATGGCGAGGCCGCTGGCCGAGCCGGTGTCGAAGCCGATCTCGGCGAGACCCGTCGTGTTGACCTGCGCTCCAAGATTACCGAATGCTTGGATCAACTCGCGGGCATGGCGGTCAACCTGCGCGGTGACGAGCAGGATCCGCACCGGTCCCAGGGAGGGTGCATCAATCAAAGGACGCATCGACGAGCTTGGGATCGACCGCGCCGCCTCTGAATGTCTCGCCGGTCTCCAATGCCACGACCGCGACTTCGGCCGGCGAAAACAGCATCGGGTCGATCTGGTAGAAGTCGCCCTTGTATTGGCGGAAGATCTCCGCAAAGGGCGTGCCGTAGTCCTTGGATGTGCTGCTCGGAAGCTGCTCGGCGAGGGCCTTGGCGTCGTCGGCGGGACCGGTGACGTGGAGGAGGATGCGGCCGCCATAGATTACCGCGTCGTTGGTGCGGCCCATCGCTGTCACGAAATCCGGATGTGGAGGGCTGAGCGGGGCGGTGCCCATGCCCTCGACGATGCGCGACAGGTCGAATTTCAGCTCATGCGCCTTGTGCAGGGCGACTTCGACGACGCGGCCGACGATCTGCACCGAGCCTGCGAGGCTCTGGGTCGGCGCGAAAATGATAACGAGATTGTCCGGCGCGACGTCGCAATCCGCGGCGATCTGGCGGACCAGCTTCTCCGGCGGCGGGCTTGACGCTTCGAGCACCAATGTCGCAATGTCGCCGCGGTCGGCATAGGCGATGTGCTTGAACAATTCCTCCTTGCCGGCGAGCGCCCGCGCCGGACCCGAGCCCATCGAGAAATAGGAATCCTCGCCGGCGCCGCTGGTCAGCTGCCAGCCGGCATATTGGCTGCCGAGGCAGGCCACAACCGGTTGCGAGGAGCGGACCGTCAAGGTGAACGGCCAGCGCGCAAGATGGGGTGAGGCCTCGAAGCTGACGGTGCCGAGGCCGCCGAGACAGATCTCGGTGATCAGTCGGCCGGCCTCCAGGCTGCCGGGAACCGACGCGCCGGCGTCGATCAGGGTCTCGCCGGCCGCGCCGATCGCGATGGCGAGCCTGAGTTCGGCGGCCTGCGTCTTCATCGCCGCAACCATTGGGACCACCCCCTGGTTCACCGATAGCCTCTGCGCGCCGCTCATGCCGCTCTCCTCCGCACTCGTTCTTGCATGTCGGCGACGCGACTGTCGAACAGCGCCCGCGCCGCGGCCGGGTTCGCCGCCTCGGCGACGATCGTGCAAAGCGGCTGGCCGGCATGGAACACGACCGGCAGGGCGGACCGGTCGCGCGTCCAGTCCGGCCAGACGAAGTGCTCCGGCAGCGTCACATCCGCGTCCGCCCAGGCAAGGCCGGTGGCGCGCACCTGACGCGGGCCGGCGAAGCGCTCCGGCAATCGGCCCCGGCAGGCGCCGAGATGCAGGCCGAACAGCGGTTCGCTGTCGGTGTCGAAGACGTCGATGGTGGCGCCGCCGCGCGGATTGATCTCGAGCAGTACAGGCCCGTCGGGCGCGAGCACGAAGTCGACGCTGCAGAGCCCGGTGAGAGGGACGCGCGCGACGAGGCGTTGCATCTGGGCCAGCATGTCTTGACCGGACGGTTCTGGAGGCTGCAGGGGGCCGACCGCGCCGCCATAGCGGTACGGCTCGGCGATCGACGGCGCCGCCCATTGCCGGGTGAAGCCGAGCAGAGCGAGTTTGTTGCCGGCTGCGACGATGCCGGCTGACCACCGCTCGCCGGCGACGAAGCGCTGGAAATAGCGGTTTGCCGCCGGCGGCGCGCTAGCGGCCGGTTGCACATGGCTGCCGCCGGCACCGCCGATCTGCTTCGACAGCCAATGGGACGCGTCCTCAGGCGGCTCCCGGCGAATTTCGGGATGGCGAATGTCGGCCTCGGCGCAGAGCGCGGCGAAGCGCTCGGGATCCTTCAGCGTCCGCACGGTGGCGGCGTCATTGCCGAGCAGCGGCCAGCGCGCCGCGATCGCCTCGATCAGCTCCGGCCGGTCCTCGAAGCCGGCGCCGTAGACGAAGCCGACCGGCGACTGGCCTTTCGCCAACCGGTCCAGCGCATCCAGAAGATCGCCGCCGTCGAAGCCGTCCGGGTAATGGCCGCGCAGAACCTCGCCACGAAGGGCGCTTTCCTTCAGATCGAGATCGCCGAAAAAATCGACAGCCAGCGCGTCGTAGCCGGCGCGCCGCGCGCTCGCGGCGATCTGCCGGGCCGAGAAGGCGGCGACCAGGACGGTCGGGCGGGTCATGTCGATTACTTGACCAGCGTTCGGGCAAGGGTGAAGGCGTCGCGGAAATCGAGGATCTGCGGCTCGTCGGCCTCGATCATGCGTTTGAACAGGCCGGATTCGGTCTGATATTTGACGTTGCCGATCGCTAGCGCCCCGACGCCGAGCGCCTGTGTGCCGCTGATCGGCTTGCCGTTGTCCATGACGTCGATCCCCTCGATGCCGGAGGGCGGAACGGCGTTGACATCGGCGGCGACGAGGAGCCCTGACGCCTGCTTCAACTGGGCAGCGTCGAGCACGCGAACCCCGGCCTTGGCGGCGGAAAGGACCACCTCGACGTCTTTCACGATGGCGTTCTGCTTCGCCGTGTCGGAGCCGTCTGCGGCGTTCACCGCGACGCCGAAACGATCCTTCATTTCCTGGGCGCGATCCTCGACGCGTTTGAGGCCGCTATAGCCGACGATCGTCACCTTGGCGCCTTCGAGGGCGGCGATGACGGCGGCCGAGTAGCCGACGACGCCGGTGGCGCCGAAGACGGCGATCGAAGTGTCCTTCAACGACCGATCCTTCTTGTCCTTCAGCAGCTTCTCGACGCAGGCGACCATCGCCGCCGCCGTGGTGAAGGAGCCGGCGGGATCCGCGAAGAGGTTGGCGCCAAAGGGCGGCACCAGCGCCTTCTTGGCCGCGTCGATCATGTCGAGGGCGAGGATCGCGTCGTTGCCGCCGAAGAAAAGGCCCGACGCCGCTCCCCATTTCGGCGGGCGCGAAAAGATGACGTCCTGGACGAGATCGGCGATCTCGGCGAGTTCGACGTTTTCGTAAGGCACGACCGCGTCATAGCCGGCGTCGAGCGCCATGTTCACGTCGAACGGGCTGACATGCTTGTGCGGGGTGAGCATGTGAAGAATGTTCTTCTCGGTCATTCCCGTTCCTCCAGAAATTCGTTGTCGTTCGCCCGGTCGAATGGCCGGGCGGATCTCGCCGCTTCGCCGCGGCCTAGCCGGTGCCCGCCAGTTGGTGGCGCGAAGCGCGTTCGACGCTGGCGCCGTGATTGCGTCCCGCGACGATGCGGGTGTCGAGGTCATGCGCGGCGCCTTCGGCCCGCGCCGCTGCAACGAGCCGCTCGGCCTCTTGCGACGATGCCGAAAATGCGAAGCCGGTCGGCCCCCAGGAACTCTGGCCGATCCCGTGAGCCCCGGCGGCGGCCAAAAAGGTGCAGGCGCGGGCGACGCGCGGGCTGGTGAAGACGCCGCCCTGGGCTGGCGCGAAGTGGCCGCCGACCATTTCCTGAATGGTCGCGACGGAGGCGCCGAAGGCAGCGATGTCCTGTTCGGCGAGGCCCGGAAGCGTCTCCATCAGCACCAGCCGGCAGATTTCCGCCGTTTCGCTTTCCGGGAACGGCGGCAGGGCGTCGAAGGCAGCGATTTCATCGGCGCCGTGAAATCCTTGACTGTTCGGGTCGAGAACGAGGATGACCCGCCAGTCCGTCGGGAAGGCAAAGCGCGAGACGATCGGTGGTGGCCGGTCTTGCCTGCCCTTGCCGCCGTCGACGGCAAGCCCGCCCTGGTTGAAGAACGCCGCCCCCAGGCCAGAGCGATTGCCGCGTCCCAACCGGGTGGCATCGCCGGTAAAATCGGTCGGAAAGCCCTCGAGTGCCCTGACGCCGGCGGCGACGGCGAGCGCCAGCTGCGTCCCGGAACCGAGTCCGGCATGGGCGGGAATGGTTTCGTCGATCGTTATCTCGTGAGTCTGGTCGAGGCTGAGATGACGGCGCATGGCGCCGAGATGCTCCGCCGCTCGTTCGGCGTCAGCGCCTTCGACACGATCGTGCCCGGCGCGGCGGATCGACAGGCGCGTCGATGGGGCGTCGAGGGCGAGGCCGATGCCGCCGAACCGACGGCCCGACTGGCCACCCGGGTCGAGGAAACCCAGGTGCAGGCGTGCGGGCGCTGAGACGCTGACGACGTCTTCTGTCACGATGTCCCCTGCTTTCGAGGTGCCCGCACCCTATTATTGCGACTGGAGCCCATCGGGCAAGTCGGAGCGAGGGAGAAAACCATGGCAGCCAAGACCTATTCGGACGCGGAAGTCGAGGAACGGTTGAAGGCGGAGCTGCCCAGCTGGCGGTTGGAGGGGGGCTGGATTCGCCGCACCTACAAGACCGCTGGCTGGAAGGGAACGCTGATGGTGATCAATACGGTCGGCCATTTGGCCGAGGCCGCCTTTCATCATCCGGACCTTACCGCATCCTATGCCTGGGTGGAGATCCGGCTGATGAACCACGCCGCCAAGGGCATTACCGATTCGGACTTCGCCCTCGCCAAAAAGATCGAGGAGGTGGTGATGTGGCAGCCGGGCAAGGAGGACGGCCCGCTGCAAGGCACGCCCGACGATCCGCGCTTCGCCTACATCAAATACGACAAGAAATAAGCCGGAGCGGGCGATCGGCTTTGACCTTCTCCCGCAAGCCTGTAGATTTGGGCGACGGGCACAGAAAGCGAAGCGTCTTGCGCAAGGCATGGATCGATGGACGGCCGGTGTCCATGGAGGAGGCGGTCCGGGCGACGGCTGATCGCATCGGCCGGAGCCGGTTTCCCGTCGTTACCGGACTGGCTACCGATCTCGCCGGTATCAATGCGGCGATCACGCTTTGCCGGGTCGCCGGCGGCGCGATCGATCACGCGACGTCGAAAGAGATTTATCCGCTGATTTCAGCGCTTCGTGACGGCGGCATGATGCTTGGCGCGCCCGCGGAAATCCGGCGTCGCGCCGACCGCGTGCTGATCGTCGGACCGGACGCTTTCGCCCCGGCGCCGGACCTGCCGCAATTCCTGTTCTCGAACGGGCCGGATCTCGGCGGTCGCACAAAGGGCGGAGGGCGGCAGGCGCTGTGGCTGGGTGCGCCGTCCGATGCCCCGCCCTTGCCGAAAGCGATCACGGTTGAACGGGTCGGTTGTCCCGGGGAGGGGATCGTCGACGCCCTCGCGATGATCAGGGCCGCGCTTGCCGGGCATCGGTTCGGCGACGGGCCGTTGCCCGAGAAGCGGATAGGCGAGATCGCGGCATGGCTGAAGGGCGCTGCCTTCGGCTGCGCCATCTTCTCACCCGCGGCGATGGATGGTCTCGGAGTCGAGATGCTCGCCGGCCTTGTCTTCGACCTCAATGCCGAGACCCGCTTCACCAGCCTGCCGGTTTTCGGTCCGGAGCAGGCCTATGCGGCGGCGCTCGCCACGACTTGGTCGACCGGCTTTCCCCTGCGCACGAGCTTCGCGCGCGGGTTTCCCGATCACGATCCGCAGATGTTCGAGGCCGGACGGCTGGTTGCCTCGGGCGAGGCGGATCTCGCCATCCATGTCGCGGCTCTGGCCGGCGCGAACGCCGCCGAGCCGGAATGGGCGGGACGGGTGCCGGTAATCGCGGTCACCGCGCCCGGCGATGCCTGGACCCATACGCCCGAGATCGGTTTCGAGGTCGCCCTGGCCGGCCGCGATCATGATGGCGCTCTTTTCGACGGGACGTTCGGCGGCTTCGTACCGGTTCCTGCAAGCGCGGAAAGCGATGCCCCTCCCTCGGCCGAGATCCTGTCGGCGATCGCGGCGGCGCTCGGCGAGGCGGCGCCATGCTGATGCGGCTCAAGGACGGACATATCGTCGATCCGGCGAACGGCCGTGATGTGGTCGCCGATCTCTTCATCGAGGACGGCCATATCGTCGATCCGCCCGCCGACGGCAGGGTGCCCGGCGAAACTATCGACTGCAAGGGCCTGATCGTCATGGCCGGAGCGATCGACATCCACTCCCACATCGCCGGCGGGCATGTGAACACGGCGCGGCTGCTGCTGCCGGAATTTCACCGTGCGTTCCAGTCGCGGCCGGGTGCGACGGCGCTGTCAAAGGTCGGCTGGACGACCGAGGAAACCGGCCTGCGCTACGCCGAAATGGGTTTCACCACGGTGGTCGAGCCGGCGATGGCGCCGTCGTCGGCTCTGCATGCCCATCTCGAACTCGCCGACATCCCGATCATCGACACTGCGACCCTCGTCGTTCTTGGTAACGACGATTTCCTGATGGGGATGATCCGAGACGGCGAGAGCGAGAGCGCCATCGCGGACTATGTCGCCTGGACCGTCTCGGCGTCCCGCGCGCTTGGCGTCAAATGCATCAATGCCGGCGGATCGGCCGCTTTCAAGGAGAATGTCCGCCAGTTTGGCTTCGACGATGAGGTGCCCGACTACGGCGTCTCCTCGCGCAAGATCGTCAAGACGCTGCAGACGGCGGTGACCGGCCTCGGCATTCCGCACCCGCTGCACGTCCACTGCAACAATCTCGGCGTTCCCGGGGATTCGGCCGCAGCGGCCGAGGCGACCATCGCTGCGGCCGAGGGTCTGCCGCTGCATCTGGCGCATCTGCAATTCTACGGCTATGGCGCCGAGGGAACTCGCCGGTTCTCCTCGGAAGGTCAGCGGCTCGCCGAACTGGTCAACGCGACGAAGGAAATTACCGTCGATATCGGCCAGGTGATGTTCGGACAGACGGTAACGGTCTCCGCCGACGAGTTGCGACAGTTCGCCGGTCGCGGCCAGGCGAAGCCGCGCAAATCGGTGATCTTCGATCATGAGGCGAATGGCGGCGGCGTCGTGCCGATGGACTACAAGCAGTCGAGCTATTTCAACGCGCTGCAATGGGCGATCGGGCTGGAGCTGTTTCTCCTGATCAAGGATCCGAGCCGGGTGTTCTTCACCACCGACCATCCGAACGGCGCCCCGTTCACCGCCTATCCGGACATCTTCGCGCTGCTGATGGACCGGGGCGTGCGCCAGCGCTGGCTGGAAGCCCTGCCGAAATCTGTGCTGGAAATGACGATCCTGCCGGAGATCACCCGCGAATATACGCTGAAGGAAATCGCGACCATGACCCGCGCGGCGCCGGCGCGGCTGCTCGGCACCGCCGATCGCGGCCATCTCGGCAAAGGCGCTATCGCCGATATCGCCGTCTACCGACCCGGTGACGACAAGGCGGCGATGTTCGGCCGGGCCGCCTATGTCTTCAAGGATGGGACCCTCGTCGTGCAGGACGGACGGGTGGTCAATCGTGTCTCCGGGCGGACCCTGTCGCTGCGTCCGGAGGCCGACAAGGCGATGGCGAAGCGTCTGGAGACCTATTTCGACGAGCGCTACGGCCTGCCGGCGCGGTGGTTCGAAGTGCCGGACTACGCGATCGGGCGCGAGGATCCGTTCAAGGTGGTGCCATGCCGGAGATGATCTTCAACGGCGTAGCGATCGACGACAGTTTCGCAGAAGCCTTTCCGATGCGCGCCACAGCGATCCAAGTGACCGCCGACAGCGAAAAATGGGCGCTGGAAGCCGCCCGCTCGTTCACCGGCTTTGCCACCTCGGTCATCGCCTGCGGCTGCGAGGCGGGGATCGACCGGCTGCTGACGCCACAGGAGACCCGCGACGGGCGGCCGGGCGTGCGTATCCTGATCTTCGCGATGGATACGAAAGGCCTGGCCAAGCAACTCGGCACCCGGCTCGGCCAATGCATTCTCACCAGCCCGACGTCGGCTTGCTACGCCGATCTGAAAGGCGAGACGCAGATCGATCTCGGCTCGGCGATCCGCTATTTCGCCGACGGCTGGCAAATATCCAAGAAATTCGGCGACAAGCATTTCTGGCGCATGCCGGTGATGGAGGGCGAATTCGTCTGCGAGGCGAAGACCGGCGTTACCAGGGAGGGCGTCGGCGGCGGCAATCTCCTGTTCATGGCGCGCGGCAGTCGGCAGGCGCTCGCCGCCGCGGAAGCGGCCGTCGCGGCGATGCGGGCTGTGCCCGACGTGATCATGCCATTTCCGGGCGGCGTCGTGCGCTCCGGCTCCAAGGTCGGCGGTAAATACAAGGGCATGATGGCCTCGACCAACGAGGCCTATTGCCCGACGCTGAAGGGCGTGACCCAATCCGCGCTCGGGCCGGAGATCGGCTCGGTTCTGGAAATCGTCATCGACGGCCTGTCGGCCGAGGCGGTGGCCGACGCCATGCGGGCCGGGCTGCAAGCCGCCATCGACCTCGGGACGGAGGAGGGGGCGCTCAGGATCGGCGCCGGCAATTACGGCGGCAATCTCGGCCCGCATCACTTCCACCTCAAGGATCTCGTGCCATGAGCGGCCTGACCTTCCGCAAGACGGCGGAACCGGACCAGCGTCTCGATCTGTCGATCCTGACGCCGGCCCATCTGGCGAATCTTAGCCTGTCCGAAATCACCGCGCTGCCGATCGGCACGACCAAGCAGCTGGTGACCGTCGGCGATATCTTTGCGTTGTCCGGCAATGACGCGGCGACGATCCGCTTCGAGGGCGGGTCCGAGCGCTTCGACCGGATCGGCGAGGCGATGGACGACGGCGCGATCCATGTCGAGGGTGGCGCCGGCTGGCGCGTCGGCCGGCTGATGGCCGGAGGGCGGCTGACCGTCACAGGTTTAGTCGGCGGCCTCGCCGGGTCTGGCATGAGCGGCGGCTTTCTGTCGGTCGGTGGCGACGCGGGCGATTTTCTTGGCGGTCCGATGGCGGGCGAGATGGCCGGCATGCGCGGCGGCGCGATCCGGGTCGGCGGCAGCGCCGGGGCGCGGGCGGCCGACCGGATGCGCCGCGGCACCATCGTCGTCGATGGCGCGGTGGGCGACAATGCCGGCAGCCGGATGATCGCCGGAACCCTCGTCGTCGGCGGTCTGGCGCGCGGCGCGCCGGGGCGCTTGATGAAGCGCGGCACGCTGATCCTCTGCGGCGGCGCCGAACGGCTGGCCCCGACCTTTCTCGACAACGGCCCGGCGGATCTGTTGATCCTCAAGCTGATGGCGCAGGAATTCGCAGCCGGCGAGCTGGGACCTGTACCCTTCGACGGCGCGCCGATGCGGCGTATCGGCGGCGACACCGCGGTTCTCGGCAAGGGCGAAATCTTCCTGCCGCTCGGTTAGGATAACCGCCACCCTCCCGTTCACGATCGCGGCATAGCGCCTGTTTCGACAGTGGAATTCTGGGAGATCACCAGTTCCCGCGCTAATCTTTGCATCCGAGCGCCGACGGGCGCCGTAACTCGTCATATGGCAATGGCGGCTGGGTACCGACGCATCGATTTCGGGAGAAACGACGAACATGATGATCGACCTGATCCTGACAGTCTGCATGGTATCCAACCCCGCGAGCTGCAAGGAAGAGCGGCTCGCCTACCAAAGCCGGGGCTCGCTCGCCCAATGCATGATGCTGTCGACGCCGTACGTCGCGGCCTGGGCCGGCGATCACCCGCAATGGACGATCACGAGCTGGCGCTGCGGCTGGCCGGATGAGCGCAAACAGCCGATCTGAGCGGCTCTGGCGAACGGCCCGCCGCTTGTATGGTCGCTCTGACGGNGCAATGGACGATCACGAGCTGGCGCTGCGGCTGGCCGGATGAGCGCAAACAGCCGATCTGAGCGGCTCTGGCGAACGGCCCGCCGCTTGTATGGTCGCTCTGACGGACCGGCGAAGGATGGACGGATGCAACTGACCCCGCGCGAAAAGGACAAGCTGCTCATCTCCATGGCCGCCATCGTGGCGCGGAAGCGGCTGGAGCGGGGCGTCAAGCTGAACCATCCGGAGGCGATCGCGCTGATCAGCGACTTCGTCGTCGAGGGTGCGCGCGACGGTCGCTCGGTAGTCGATCTGATGGAGGCGGGTGCGCATGTGATCACCCGCGATCAGGTGATGGAAGGCATTGCCGAGATGATCCATGACGTGCAGGTCGAGGCGACATTCCCTGACGGCACCAAGCTGGTGACGGTTCACGAACCGATCCGCTGAGGATCGGCGCGGAGGGCGGTCGAACGTCCAGCCATACAGGCGATCGATCAGCTGCCCTGTTGTACGTCCTCGTCGTTCCCGCCGGCCTGACCTGGGTCCGAGGCGCTGGTCTTCGGCATTGTCATGCTCGAAGGGTCGCTCGCGGCCGCATTCTCGGCTTCATCGAGCGATGAGACCGCGATCGTCGCATCAGCGGCGGCGAGGCCGTTCCGCGGCGATCCGCCGATGAAGCGATAGCCCTGCTCGACCGTTGAATAGTACGCGGTCCCGACGATTCCGTTCATGGTCACGGTGCGAATCATGACCGGGTCGCCTGACCCCGCCGATCCGGTCCATGCAAGAAGTACCGCCGCGATCACGAATGATCTCAGCATGAAGTCGACTCCCTTCTGTTGCCGGCCGTCTGGCTTCGATCGTTGCGCGTCGAAACTCTGGAACGGCCTGGCCTCGATCCTCCAGAGCCAATGTGCGGCGTCGAAAATCGGGCTTGCCGAGACAATAACGAAAGGTGGTTGCCAGAGTTGCTCGCTTGTCGCGCCGGCTTTGGTTTATCGTTTCCAAAACCCTTCCGACAACCGGCGATTGGTGGTGCCTTGACGCGAGGCGGGAAAGGCGATGAGAAACCCTTTGACACCTGCTTTCCGGCCTTCCATGCTCCGCACAGCAACCCGGCCGAATGCCGGGCGGGACGCGACCCAATTCGGGGCGACCGTCGACCAAACGAGGGACAATCATGCTCAAGCGCCTTTCTCTTATCGCCGCCTCGCTTTTCGCCGCGACGGCCCCCGCCTTTGCCCACATCAATCCGGCCGAGCACGGCTCGCTGCTCACCGGCTTCGTCCATCCGCTGCTGGGCTGGGATCATGTGCTGGTCATGGTCGCCGTCGGAATCTGGGCGGCGATGATCGGTGGCCGCGCGTTGTGGGCGGTGCCACTCGCCTTCGTCACGGTGATGAGCGCCGGCTTCGCCCTGGCGGTGGCCGGAATTGCGCTGCCCTTCGTCGAGCCGGTGGTGCTTGCCTCGGTCGTCGCGCTCGGCCTGCTGATTGCGATGGCGGTGAAGCTGCCGGATTCGCTCGCCGCGACCATCGTCGGCGCTTTCGCGCTGTTTCACGGGGCGGCGCATGGTGCTGAACTCGGCGCATCGGGGGCCGCAGTCTTTGGCCTTGGCTTCGCGATGGCGACGGCACTGCTGCATGGTGGCGGATTGTTGCTCGGCAACGCTCTGGTCCGGACGGCGAACCCTATCCTCCTGCGGGCGATTGGTGCGCTGTCCGCCGGCGCCGGCCTCTATCTGATGGCCGGCTGATCGTCCGCGACCGTCGGGCGGCGGGGAGATGTCATGCCGGAATTCATGCGGGCACCGCAACCGGTCGGGGAGTATGATCTGATGGCGATCGGCCCTGTTCTCCTGGCCGTGCTCGTCATAATCGGTATCCGCAAGCTTTGGAGTCACTGGTCATGATCCCTGGCGAAATCATCACCGCGGCGGGCGACATCGTCCTCAACGAACGGGCGGTTCCCGTCACGATCGAGGTCGCCAATACGGGCGACCGGCCGATCCAGATCGGCAGCCACTACCACTTCGCCGAGACCAACCCGGCGCTCGCCTTCGACCGCGAGGTGACGCGCGGCATGCGCCTCGACATCGCCGCCGGCACGGCCGTGCGCTTCGAGCCGGGGCAGACGCGCGAGGTGACGCTGGTGCCGCTCGGCGGGGTGCGCAAGGTCCATGGCTTCAACGGCAAGGTGATGGGCGCGTTCTAACGCGTCGGTTTCGGCGATCTCCGGATGATCGCGCGGTGTGAGCCCGGCGAGCGTCCGCGCGTCACCGCGCTGCGGCCAATAGCGCCCGGACCGCCGCGAGCAAAAGCACCGGCATTGACGCTGTTGAGGTCGGAGCGGCCCTCCATGGCTCGCAGCTCGTTCGGCATGTCCGCACCGCCTCCGAAGCGGGGAACGACTGGCCGCAGATAGCTGTCATCGAAGTCGCGGCCATAGGCGCGCTCCTCGACCGTGTCGCCGAACACTCGGGCGCCGGGAATGCGCGGACCGGCTGGCGGTTGCGGCGCGCCGACGATCGGCAAGCCGGACATCGACATGCCCGGCACGTCTCCCATCGGGCCCGGATCGAAGGCCTGGGCGAAGGCCGCCGCCGGCAGGAGAAGTGTTGCGAGCAGTGCGAAACGAAACACGGAAAACTCCTTTCCGGCGAACGGGCGATGGGGGGCCGGCGACAGGCGCGAGCGCTGATGACGGGCGGACCATCCAGGAACGCGCCAGCAGTCTGCGCGATCCCGACAGATCGGGCAAGCCAGGCTTTCGCGACCGAATTATGGTCTGGAATGGTGCGAGGCAGCGATGGACGATGCGGAGCGCTGACCCTCGACCACACCGGCATCTACCAGGCCCCATGTCGGCCTGAGATGGAGGTCGATCCCAGACCTACGAAGTGCGGGCCGATGGCGCGCTTTTGACCTGCGAGCCGGCGAGCGAGCTGCCAATGGCGTAGCGGTATTTTCTGTTTTAGATCGGGTCCATGGCCGAATCTGCCCCGACGCTCAGGTGCAGTGCAGAGCATCGGCGCTGTCATGCACGGCGACGCGGTAGCCAGCGGCAAGGGCGTCGACGCTGGGTTTCGGCGTAACCACGGTCAGCGGGCCGCCGGGCAGTTCGCCGACGCGGTCGTAGCCGCTGGCGCTCCAGCGCAGCAGGCGGCGCTTCCAGACCAGCCAGGCGTCGCCGTCGACCAGCACGAAGGCGCCGTCAGGGATATCTGCGGCCGCCCTCGTATGATGCACTTGATCGCGCAGTCGCGGTTTGACCCGATGGGCATGGAGCGCGTCGTCCATGGCTTTGGCCGAAGGCGGTGCGGCGAGATGATGCGTCTTTCTCCACGCCTCGCGGTAGGCGTTGAAGTCGGCGCGCCGGCATTCGGCGCAAGGGCGGTGGCCGGCCGCCAGTGCCGTCGCTTCGTCGAGAAAGAACAGCTCGGTATAGCGGCCCGACGTCATCGGCGTGCGCCGCCTGCCGCGAAAGGCGAGAACGCAGGCAATCCAGGCCTTGTGCTTCCAGCGGCTCCGGCCGAGTTTTCGGTCGCGATCGTGCAGAATGCCGCGATTGCCCATCAGCGCGCCCCGCGCCGGATCGGCGATGATCTCTCCCAGCGGGGTTACCCGGTTTTGCAGCGGCATGACGGCTCCTCATGCCTGGTGCGCGGCTTGGGGGTGGCGGCTTGCTTGTCGCCGCCGTATCGTCGCCGCGAAGGGGACAGGGCGCGCTAGCGTGCGGAAGTAGGAAGATTGAATGATCGTTGGCACTTCGGTCAAGCGCGCGGGCGAATGGACGGACGCCGCCGACACGATCACGCTCGACGAGACGGCGCGGCATCGCCGACGCATGGCGATGGTCTCGGACGACGACGGCATCGCATTTCTGCTCGATCTGCCCGAGGCAGTGCTGCTGAGGGACGGCGACGCGATCGGCCTCGACGACGGCCGGTTGATCGCGGTGCGGGCCAAGCCCGAAGAGCTCTACGAGGTTCGTGGCAAGGACGCCCGGCATCTCCTCGTTCTGGCCTGGCAGATCGGCAATCGTCATCTGCCGGCGCAGCTTCTCGGCGAGTGTATCCTGATCCGCCGCGACCCGGTCATTTACGAGATGCTGTCCGGCCTCGGCGCGACGATCACCGAAGTGGCGGCTGGGTTCGATCCGGAGGGCGGAGCCTATGAGGCGCACGGCCATGACCACGAGCCTTCGCCCGAGACCGCAATCCGGTGAGGGACGCTGAAACCTCGACGACGCCAGAGGCGGGCGGTGTGGCCGGCGAAGCCGCCGCGCATCTGCCGCAACTGCTGACGCTGTTTTCGCCGCCTTTCCGATCGGCGCTGGACGACCTCGGTTCGGTGGCGCTAGGGTCCGACATCGCCGCGATGCGGCACGAGGCGCTGCGAACGAGGCTCTTCCGGTCATGATCCACATAAACGGCCTGCCGATGGTCGAGTCCGCGGCGTGACACGGCTGTGGCTGAAGCAGCCGCTCGCCATTCTTGCCGACGGCGCGGATGGCGGCATGGTGATCGAGGATGGGCGGATCGTCGAACTGGTGCCCGCAGGCGGCGCGCCTTCGGGGCCGGTCGACGCGGTCTTCGATGCGTCGCGGCACGTGGTCCTGCCGGGTCTCGTCAACACCCATCATCATTTCTACCAGACGCTGACTAGGGCGCATCCGGCGGCGATCGACAAGGCGCTGTTTCCCTGGCTAACCAGCCTCTATCCGATCTGGGCGCGGCTCGATCCGGACAGTTTCCGCCTGTCGGTCAGGCTGGCGCTGACCGAACTTCTCATGTCGGGCTGCACCACCGCAGCGGACCACCATTACCTGTTTCCAAAGGGTCTGGAGAACGCCATCGACATCGAGGCCGAGGAGGCGGCGAGCCTCGGCATTCGCGTCACATTGAGCCGTGGTTCGATGGACCTGTCGGAGAAGGACGGCGGCCTGCCGCCCGATAGCGTCGTCCAGGACAAGGACGACATCCTCGCGGACAGCGAACGGCTGATCGGGCGCTATCACGACCGGTCCGACGGGGCGATGATTCAGATCGCGCTGGCGCCCTGTTCGCCCTTCTCGGCGACCAAAAGCCTGATGATCGAGAGCGCCGCGCTGGCCGACAAGCATGATTGCCGGCTGCACACCCATCTTGGCGAAACCGAGGATGAGAACGCCTTTTGCGAAGCGACATTCGGTTGCCGGCCGCTCGACTATCTGGAAGACGTCGGCTGGCTCGGGCCGCGCACCTGGCTCGCCCACGGCATTCATTTTACCACCGAGGAATGCCGGCGCCTCGGCGCGCACAAGGTCGGCGTCTGCCATTGCCCGACGTCGAATGCGGTGCTGGCCTCGGGCTTTTGTCCGGTCAACGAATTGCGGGATGCCGGGGCGCCGGTCGGGCTGGGTGTCGACGGTTCGGCCTCGAACGACGCCTCGAACCTGATCGAGGCGGCTCGCCACGCGCTGATGGTCGGGCGCCTGAACTACCGCTCGGCCGCAGCGATCACCGCGCGAGACGTGCTGGCCATGGCAACCGAAGGTTCGGCGGCCTGTCTCGGCCGCACCGACATCGGCCGTATCGACATCGGGCGGCAGGCCGATCTTGCGCTGTTCACCCTCGACGAATTGCGCTTTTCCGGCGCGCATGATCCGATTGCGGCGCTGGTCCTGTGCGGCGCGACGCGCGCCGACCGGGTGATGGTGAAGGGCGAATGGCGCGTCCTCGACGGCCATCCGGTCGGGGTCGACCTGGCCCGTCTCAGGGCCGAACATAGCGCAGCGGCCCGGCGTTTCGGCTGAATTCGCGCTCCTGGTCTACCGATGCCCGGCGAAACGAGGTGCGTGGGGCAAGGAACGCGTCACGCTTTTCATCTTGCACGGGCTTGGAAGCAGCCGGATGCTTTCCGCTTTACGCCGCCGCTCCCGACGTTGCAGAATGCTTGACCGAATGGTCAAAAACGACGGAAAGAGCCTGAATGTCCGAACTGACCGCCGCCCGGCTGACGACCCATGTGCTCGACACCAGTCTCGGCCGGCCGGCCTCTGGTATCGCGGTGACGCTGTGGCGGCTCGAGGCGGACGGTGGCAGGGAAAAGGTCGTGGAAACCGTCACCAATTCGGACGGGCGCTGTGACGCGCCGCTGATGGCCGGCGAGACTTTCGTGGTCGGCGAATACGAACTCGTTTTCGCGGCCGGCGCTTATTTCGACGCGACGGGCCGGGATCTGCCGGAGCCGAAATTCCTCAGCGACGTCGTCATCCGCTTCGGCATCGCCGACGAGACGCATTATCATGTGCCGCTGCTCATTTCGCCCTTCGGCTATTCCACCTACAGGGGCAGCTGATGACCGGTCATGACGCCCCTCGGCCGATCCGCTTCGTCCTCAATGGCGAGGAGCGTGCCGTCGCGGGGCTGAAGCCGACGACGACGATTCTCGAGTATCTGCGCCGGACGGAACGGCTGACCGGCACCAAGGAGGGCTGCGCGGAGGGTGACTGCGGCGCCTGCACGGTGCTGATCGCGGAGCCGGATGGCGGCGGCGGCCTCTCGCGCCGGGCGGTCAATGCCTGCATCCAATTCCTTCCTTCGCTGAATGGCCGGGCGATCGAGACGGTGGAATACATCGGCCGCGATGGAGCCCACCCGATCCAGACGGCGATGGTGGAAAAACACGGCAGCCAGTGCGGCTTCTGCACGCCGGGTTTCGTCATGCAGCTTTACGCCGGCTGGCTCACAGGCGCGATCTCGGACCGCCAATCGGTCAAGGATCTGATCGCCGGTAATCTCTGCCGCTGCACCGGCTACGGGCCGATCGTCGAGGCGGGGTTGGAGCTCGGCGCGGTGCCGGTGCCCGATACTGCGAAAGAGGACGCGGCGCTCGGCGCTCGGCTGGCGGAATTCGAAGGTGACGGCGTCTTCGCCTATGAGGCCGGCGGCGATCACTGGTTCGCGCCGACCAATGTCGACGACCTCGCCGATACCTATGCCGCGCATCCGGATGCCGTGCTGGTCGCGGGCGCGACCGACGTCGGGCTGTGGGTGACCAAGCAGCACCGCGAGTTGCCGATGATCATCGACGTCAGCCATGTCCGCGATCTCCAGGTGATCGAGGAAGCGGCCGGCCGGGTCTTTATCGGGGCCGGCGTCACTCATCGCCGGGCTTTCGACATACTGACGGGTATGCACGCCGATCTCGGCGAGATGCTGCGCCGCTTCGCGGGCTGCCAGATCCGCAATGCCGGCACGGTCGGCGGCAACATTGCCAACGGCTCGCCGATCGGCGATCTGCCGCCCTGCCTGATCGCGCTGGGCGTGCGGCTGCATCTGCGCCAGGGCGACACGGCCCGCGCCATCGACCTTGAGGATTTCTTCATCGCCTACGGCCGCCAGGACCGGGCGAAGGGCGAGTTCGTCGCCGCCGTCGAGGTGCCGCGGCTGGGGACGAACCAGCGCTTCTTCGCGCACAAGATCTCCAAGCGCTTCGATTCCGACATTTCCGCTGTCATGGCCGCGTTCCGCCTCACCTTCGACGGCGACAGAGTGAGCGAAGCACGGCTTGCCTTTGGTGGCATGGCGGAAACGCCCAAGCGCGCGGCGAAGGCGGAAGCCGCGCTTGTCGGCCGGCGCTTCGACGAAGCGGCGGTGAAAGCGGCGACTGCGGCGATGGCCGAGGACTTCACCCCGCTAACCGACATGCGCGCCTCGGCTGCGTACCGGCTAAAGACGGCGCAAAACCTGTTGCGGCGGTTCTACCTCGAACAGCAGGGCGGCGTGCGGACCCGCATCGAGGATGTCGCGGTAGATGCGGCCACTCTCGGCGAGGTTGCGTGATGGACGAAACGCGCATCCAGGATCGCGGCGGCGCCGGCGAGCCCCCGCTCGAAACGCTCGGCGAGAAGCCGCCAGCCGGCGAGCGCGCGATCCGGGGCGGCGTCAGGACGGCGCTCGCCCACGACAGCGGCGCCAAGCACGTCTGCGGCGCTGCGCGCTATGTCGACGATGAGCCGGAACTGCCGGGGACGCTGCAGATCTACATCGCCATGTCGGAGCGGGCCCATGCGCGCCTTGCCGGCATGGATCTCGACGCCGTGCGGTCGGCGCCCGGCGTCGCCGCCGTGCTGACGGCCGCGGACATTCCCGGCCAGAACGACTATTCGCCGGTGTTCGGCGACGATCCGATCTTCCCGGTCGACACGGTCGACTATGTCGGGCAGCCGCTGTTCGCTGTCGCCGCCGAGACGGAAGCGGCGGCACGGGCGGCGGCGAAACTGGCGCGGATCGAATATGAGGATTTGCCGGCGGCGATCGGCATCGATGACGCGATCGCCCTTGCCGACAAGACCGGCGAAGACCTGCTTCCCGCCCACGAGATGAATCTCGGCGATGCCGGCGCCGCGCTCGATGCCGCGCCGCGCCGGGTCAAGGGCCGCGTCGAAGTCGGCGGGCAGGACCATTTCTACCTGGAAGGCCAGATCGCCTATGCGATCCCGCAGGAGGACGGCGACGTGCTGGTGCGCTCCTCCACCCAGCATCCCGCCGAGGTCCAGCACAATGTCGCCAAGATGCTCGGCGTGCCGGATCATGCGGTGACGGTCGAGGTACGGCGGATGGGCGGCGGTTTTGGCGGCAAGGAAAGCCAGCCGGCGCTGTTCGCTTCGATCGCGGCGCTTGCCGCGACGAAGACGGGCCGCCCGGCGAAGTGCCGGCTCGACCGCGACGACGACATGGTGATGACCGGCAAGCGCCACGAAGTGCGTATCGACTACGATCTCGGTTTCGACG
Organism: Aurantimonas sp. C2-5-R2; assembly: GCF_036549495.1. Classification (NCBI taxonomy): domain Bacteria; kingdom Pseudomonadati; phylum Pseudomonadota; class Alphaproteobacteria; order Hyphomicrobiales; family Aurantimonadaceae; genus Aurantimonas; species Aurantimonas sp. C2-5-R2. The sequence continues at coordinate 59,087 of NZ_JAZHLJ010000006.1, read as the reverse complement.
CGGATGGGCGGATCGCCGCCGTCGACTTCCAGCATTTCGTGCGCTGCGGCTATTCGAAAGATCTGTCGGCGGCGATCGCCGATCGGGCGATGTTTCACGCCGACAACGCCTATGCGCTGCCGGCCGCGCGCATCCATTCGCGGCGGCTGAAGACGCACACGGTATCGAATACCGCGTTTCGCGGCTTCGGCGGGCCGCAGGGCATGGTCGGGATCGAGCGCGCCATCGACCACATCGCTTTCGAGACGGGGCTCGACCCGCTCGACGTCAGGAAGCGCAATTTCTACCCGGCCCCCGAGGGCGGGGAAAAGCCGGCGCTGACGCCCTATCATATGCCGGTAACCGACTCGGTGATCGATGAGATTGTCGCGGAACTGGAAGCCTCGTCTGACTACCGCGCCCGGCGGGAGCGGGCGAAGGCGTTCAATGCCGACAACCCGATTCTTAAAAAGGGTCTGGCGCTGACGCCGGTAAAGTTCGGCATCTCCTTCACCACAGCCCATCTCAACCAGGCCGGCGCGCTCGTCCATGTCTACAAGGATGGCTCGGTGCATCTCAACCATGGCGGTACGGAGATGGGGCAGGGCCTGTTCATCAAGGTCGCGCAGGTGGTCGCCGAGGAATTCCAGATCGACATCGACAAGGTGAAGATCACCGGCACGACGACGGCGAAGGTGCCGAACACGTCGGCGACGGCGGCCTCCTCGGGCTCCGACCTCAACGGCATGGCGGCGCAGGCCGCCGCCCGGACAATCAAGGACCGGCTGATCGACTATGCCGCCGAGCGGTACAAGGTGCCGAAGGACCAAATCGTCTTCGCGGCCAACCGGGTGCGGATCGGCAATGACGAGAAGCGCTTTTCCGATCTCGTCGGCGAAGCCTATCTCGCGCGCATCTCGCTGTCCTCGACCGGATTCTATGCGACGCCCGGCATCAGCTACGACCGTGAGAGCGCGCGCGGCACGCCATTTTACTATTTCGCCTATGGCGCGGCCTGTTCGGAGGTCGTCATCGACACCTTGACCGGCGAATACCGGCTGCTGCGCGCCGACATCCTGCACGATGTGGGGCAGTCGCTGAACCCGGCGATCGATCTCGGCCAGATCGAGGGCGGCTTCATCCAGGGCATGGGCTGGCTGACCATGGAAGAGCTGTGGTGGGACGACAAGGGCCGGCTCAAGACCCATGCGCCGTCGACCTACAAGATCCCGACCGCCAACGACCGCCCGGACGATTTCCGCGTGGCGATCTGGGAGAAGGGCGAAAATCGCGCGCCGACGATCTATCGCTCCAAGGCGGTCGGGGAGCCGCCGCTGATGCTGGCGATCTCGGTGTTCTCGGCGCTGACCGACGCGGTGTGTGCGGCGGGTGACGGCACGATCTTCCCCGATCTCGACGCACCGGCGACGCCAGAGCGGGTGCTCGCCGCCGTTGAGCGGGTGCGGGGCCTCGGATGAGCATCGTCGCTGCCCTTCGCGCTGCATTCGCCGCAGAAGAGCCATCGGTGTTCGTCACGATCACCCGCGCGCTCGGCTCGACGCCACGCGAGACGGGCGCGGCGATGCTGGTGACGCCGTCGCAACTCGCCGGCACGATCGGCGGCGGACGGCTCGAATTCGATGCGATCGAGCGGGCGCGGGCGATGCTGGTTTCCGGCGAGACCGAGGCGGCGATGGACGTCCCACTCGGACCGGCGATCGGCCAGTGCTGCGGCGGGCGGGTGGAATTGTCGCTGCGCCGGGCGGACGAAGCCCTGCTCTCGGAACTGGAGACGCTCGAAGCGCGCGAGAAGGCGGCGCGGCCGCTGGCGCTGATCTTCGGCGCTGGGCATACGGGCCGGGCGCTCGCCGCAGCCCTGGCGCTATTGCCGGTTCGCGTGCGCCTCGTCGACAGCCGGCCGGAGACCCTGGTCGGCCTGCCCGAGGCGGTCGAGACCGCCGCCGCCGCGCTGCCGGAGGCCGAGGTCGCGGCCGCTCCCGCCGGCACGGCCTTCGTCGTGATGACCCACGCGCATTCGCTGGATTTTCTGATTGCTGCAGCGGCCTTGGCGCGGGGCGACGCCGCCTATGTCGGCATGATCGGCTCGGCGACGAAGCGCGAACGGTTTCGCCGCTATCTGGCGGATGAGGGGCGAGATGCCGACATCGCCCGCCTGACGCTGCCGATCGGCGGGGCGGCGCTGCATGACAAGCGCCCCGAGGTGATTGCCGCCCTGACGGCTGCGGAGTTGGCCGTCTGCCTGCTGTCCGATCAACAGGAAAAGCGGATCGATCGCTTTGCGACGCGCAACGGGCGATGGCATAGTGCCGGGGTCAGATCAACGGGATGACCCACATCGACATGGCGCCGCGCCTGCAGCTCTCCGGCATCACCAAGCGCTTCCCGGGCGTCGTCGCGAACGATCAGGTGTCGTTCTCAGTGGCGCCCGGCGAAATCCACGCGCTGCTGGGCGAGAACGGCGCCGGCAAGTCGACGCTGGTGAAGATCATCTACGGCGTGCAGAAGGCGGACGAGGGCACGATCGCCTTCGACGGGACGCCGGTGACGATCCACTCGCCACGCGAGGCCCGCGCGCTCGGTGTCGGCATGGTGTTCCAGCACTTCTCGCTGTTCGAGGCGATGACCGTCCTGGAGAATATCGCGCTTGGGATGGACAACCCGCCGCCGCGCCGGGAATTGGAAGCCGCGATCCGGGAGGTGCTCGCCTCCTACGATCTGACGCTCGATCCCCATCGCGTCGTCCACACGCTCTCGGTCGGCGAACGGCAGCGGATCGAGATCGTGAGGGCGCTGCTGCAGCGGCCGAAGCTGTTGATCATGGACGAGCCGACCTCGGTCCTGACCCCGCAGGAAGTCGGGCAATTGTTCGAGACGCTGCGCCGCCTCGCCCGCGAGGGCTGCTCCATCCTCTACATTTCCCACAAGCTGCACGAGATCAAGGAACTCTGCGAGACGGCGACGATCCTCAGAGGCGGCAAGGTTGTGGCCACCTGCGATCCCCGCGAAGAGTCGGCGCGGTCGATGGCCGAGCTGATGATCGGCGGGGATTTGAAGGATCTGTCCGGCAAGGAGGCCGGCGTCAGCGGCGAGGTCCGCTTTGCCGTGAGTGATCTGTCTGCGCCGGGCGAGCCGCCCTTCGGCACCAGCCTCAAGGATATCTCCTTCAACGTGCGCTCCGGCGAACTGCTGGGCATCGCGGGCGTTGCCGGCAACGGCCAGAACGAACTGCTTCAGGTGCTGTCGGGCGAGCGAATGGCCGGCGTGACCGGCAAGATCATGATCGACGGCGGCACGATCTCGAATCGTTCGGTCGACGGGCGGCGGGCCTTCGGGCTGGCGACCGTGCCGGAAGAGCGCAACGGCCATGCTGCCGTGCCGGGCCTGTCGCTTACCGAGAATGCGGTCCTGTCGGCGCGAAAGCGCATGGGGCTTGCCGCCGGCGGCATCATCAAGGCGGGCGCCGCGCGTGACTATGCGGCCTCCGTCATCGATGCCTTCTCGGTCAAGGCGACGGGGCCGGGCGCCTTGGCGGGAAGTCTGTCCGGCGGCAATCTGCAGAAATTCGTGATGGGCCGCGAGATCATGCAGGACCCCGCCGTGCTCGTTGTCTCGCAGCCGACCTGGGGCGTCGACGCGGGCGCGGCCTCGTTCATCCGCCAGGCGATGATCGACCTCGCCGCCAAGGGCGCGGCGATCGTCGTCGTCAGCCAGGACCTCGACGAGCTTCTCGAACTTTGCGACCGGATCGCCGTCATCAACGAGGGGCGGCTGTCGGAGCCGATGGACGTCCAGGGGATTTCCATCGAGCGGGTCGGACTTCTGATGGGCGGCATCCACGGCGCTCACGGGGACGAGAAGGCCGGCGCCGAGAGGGCCGCCTGATGGCCCTCGTTTTCGAGCCCCGCCGGGAGCCGAGCCGCGCCATGATGCTGACGGCCCCCGTCATCGCCGTCGTCGCGACCCTCGTCGCGGGCGCGATCGTCTTCACGTTGCTCGGCCATGACGGTCTCAAGGCGGTCTACCAGATTTTCGTCGTGCCGCTGTTCAATCCCTATCGCTGGCAGGATCTTCTGGTGAAAGCCGCGCCGCTGGCGATCATCGCGACGGGCCTGGCCATCGGCTTTCGCGCCAACATCTGGAATATCGGCGCCGAGGGACAGTACATCCTGGGCGGGCTCGCCGGCACCGGCGTCGCCTTGCTGACTCTTGACGTCGAAGGCTTCTGGGTCCTGCCCGTCATGATCGCGGCCGGCATCCTCGGCGGCATGGTCTGGGCCGGCGTACCGGCCTTCCTCAAGACGCGGCTCAACGTCAACGAGATCCTGTCGAGCCTGATGCTCAACTATGTGGCGATCCAGCTGCTCTATTATCTGATGCGCGGTCCCTGGAAAGACCCGATGGGCTTCAACTTTCCCCAGACCGCGATGTTCACCGCCGCCCAGACGCTGCCGATCGCTGTTCCGGGCACGCTGATCCATCTCGGCATACCGATCGCGGCGGCACTGGCGCTGACCGCCTGGTTCCTGATGACGCGGTCGATCACCGGGTTTCAGATCCGCGTCGTCGGGCTGGCGCCGAACGCGGCCCGCTACGGCGGCTTCCGCCAATCCTCGACGGTCTGGTTGGCGCTGCTGGTCGGCGGCGGCCTCGCCGGCCTTGCCGGAATTCTCGAGGCGTCCGGCCCTTTCGGCCAGATGGTGCCGCAATTTCCCACCGGCTACGGCTATACGGCGATCATCGTCGCCTTTCTCGGACGGCTCAATCCGCTCGGCATCCTCGTCGCCGCGCTGGTGCTGGCGCTCACCTATGTCGGGGGCGAGAGCGCCCAGACGACGATCGGCCTGCCGTCGGCCGCGGCCGGCGTGTTCCAGGCGATGATGCTGTTCTTCCTGCTCGCGACCGATCTTCTGGTGCGCTACCGGCTTGTCGTGCGACGCAAGGCCGGAGGCCCGTCTCCGGAGACCCGCCGTATCGAGGTGGAGCCGGCGACATGACCACAGCACTGTTCATCTCCATCCTGATGACGATCGCGGCGGCGGCGACGCCGCTCTTGATCGCCGCGCTCGGCGAACTGGTGGTGGAGAAATCCGGCGTCCTCAATCTCGGCGTCGAGGGCATGATGCTGATCGGCGCCGTTACCGGCTTTGCCATCGCCTATACCACCGGCGTGCCATCGCTCGGCGCGTTGGCGGCAATGGTCGCGGGCGCCACGGCATCGCTGATCTTCGCGGTCTTGACGCTCAGCCTGATGGCCAACCAGGTGGCGACGGGTCTCGCCCTGACTATCTTCGGCACCGGCGTCTCCGCGCTCCTGGGCGCGCCCTATGTCGGCATCACCACCGCGACCCTCGGGCCGATCTTCCCCGCCGCGCTCGCGAGCGATCCGATCGGGCAGGTGATCTTCGGCCACTCGCCGCTGGTCTATACCGGGCTCGCTCTCGCTCTCGCGATCTGGTGGTTCCTGAAGCACAGCCGCGCCGGGCTGATCCTGCGCGCGGTCGGAGAGAGCGACAGCGCCGCCCACGCGATCGGCTATCCCGTTCTCAAGGTGCGCTATCTCGCGGTCCTGTTCGGCGGCGCCATGGCCGGGCTCGCAGGCTCCTATTATTCGCTGGTTCTGACGCCGATGTGGGCAGAGCGGCTGACCGCCGGGCGCGGCTGGATCGCCATCGCGCTCGTCGTCTTCGCCTCGTGGCGGCCGGCGCGGCTGGTGCTCGGCGCCTATCTCTTCGGTGCGGTCATCACGCTGGAGTTGCAGGCAAAGGCCGCTGGCTTCAATCTGTTCGCGCCGGAATTCCTTGCCAGCCTGCCCTATCTGGCAACCATCCTCGTCCTTGCCATCATTTCGGCCGGCAAGGGAAGCGTCCGAACCGCGGCGCCGGCCTGCCTCGGCCAACCGTTCCGGGCGAGCGCCTGACATCAACCCCAACCACCCCAAGGAGTCCCGCGATGTTCAACACCACTCGACGCCGACTGATGGCAGGAGCCGTCACGCTCGTTGCCGCAGTCTCGTTCGGCCTGCCGGCGACCGCGCAGGACGGCGAGAAAAAGGACAAGGTGAAGGCCGCCTTCGTCTATGTCGGCCCGGTCGGCGATTTCGGCTGGACCTATGCTCACGACCAGGGGCGCAAATATCTGGAGGAGAAGCTCGGCGACAAGGTCGAGACCACCTTTGTCGAAAATGTCGCGGAAGGGCCTGACGCCGAGCGGGTCATCCGCCAGCTCGCCCAGGACGGCAACGACATCGTCTTCACGACTTCCTTCGGCTTCATGAACCCGACCATCAAGGTCGCCAAGCAATTTCCGGACGTGAAGTTCGAGCACGCGACCGGCTACCAGACCGGCTCCGACAATATGGGCCTTTACAATTCCCGCTTCTACGAGGGTCGCGCGGTGCTCGGCACGATCGCCGGGAAGATGTCGAAGAGCGGCAAGGCCGGCTACATCGCCTCCTTCCCGATCCCGGAAGTGGTGATGGGCATCAACGCCTTCACGCTGGCGGCGCGGGCGGTGAATCCGGATTTCGAGACTCAGGTGGTCTGGGTCAACTCCTGGTACGATCCCGCCAAGGAGGCCGATGCGACCAAGGCGCTGCTCAGCCAGGGCGCCGACGTCATCACCCAGCACACCGATTCCCCTGCACCGCTGCAGGCCGCTGAGCAGGGCGGGGCCATCGCCTTCGGCCAGGCCTGGGACATGACCAGCTTCGCGCCCAACGCCCACATGACCGCCATCGTCGACAAATGGGGACCCTATTATGTCGACCGGGTGCAGGCGATGCTCGACGGCACCTGGACGGCCGACAATGTCTGGCTCGGCATGAAGGAGGGCGAGGTCGAGATGGCGCCCTTCAACGACAAGATGCCGGCCGACGTGAAGGAAGCCGCCCAGAAGATTGTCGACGACACCAAGGCCGGCACCTACGAGGTGTTCACCGGGCCGATCAAGGATCAAGCGGGCGAGGTCAAGGTCCCGGAAGGCGAGACCATGTCGGACGAGGACCTTCTGAAGATGGACTGGTACGTCGAAGGCGTGAAGAGCTGAGGCACGGCGCTCTCAAGCGCCCGACGACACGGCAAGGGGCGCTTCGCCGCCCCTTGCCGATACCGAACCCAACAGGCTCGCGCCTTCCCCGTCTCCTGAACGGCGGGCGCATGACAGCCTTATTCGAGACCTATCAGGAGGCACCGCGACAAGGGGGCGGCGCTTCGAGGCAACTCGCGAATGTGGACCTATTTCTCCGAATGGCTGGGCTTCGCCGTGCGCTGGCTGCACGTCGTCACCGCCATCGCCTGGGTCGGCTCGTCCTTCTATTTCATCGCGCTCGACCTCGGCCTACGCAAGCCGCGCGAACTGCCAGACGGCGTCGGCGGCGAAGCCTGGCAGGTGCATGGCGGCGGCTTCTACCATCTGCGGAAATACATGGTCGCGCCGCCAGCGATGCCGGAGGACCTGACCTGGTTCAAATGGGAGAGCTATTCCACCTGGCTGTCCGGTTTCGTGCTGCTTGTCCTGATTTATTACCTCGGCGCCGATCTCTATCTGATCGATCCGGAAAAGGCCGATCTGCCGGTCTGGGGCGCGAGCGCGCTCGGCATTGGCGGGCTGGCGCTAGGCTGGCTGGTCTATGACCGGCTGTGCAAGTCGCCACTGAAGAAGAACGACACGGCCTTGCTCGCCGTCCTGTTCGTTTACGTGGTCGCGGCGAGTTTCCTGTTCTCGGAGGTTTTCTCGGGCCGTGGCGCGATGCTCCACACCGGCGCGATGATCGCCACGCTGATGACCGCCAACGTGTTCCTCATCATCATCCCGAACCAGACAATCGTTGTCGCCGACCTCAAGGCGGGCCGCACGCCCGAGCCACGGCTCGGCCAGGAGGCCAAGCAGCGCTCGCTGCACAACAATTACCTGACGTTGCCGGTTATCTTCCTGATGCTGTCGAACCACTATCCGCTGGCCTTCGCGACGGAGTGGAACTGGGCGATCGCCGGGTTGGTGCTTTTGATCGGCGCGGTCATCCGGCACTACTTCAACACGATGCACGCGACCGGTCGGCAGCTCTGGTGGTGCTGGGCGGTCGCCGGTCTGCTCTTCGCCGCAGTTATCACCCTGTCGGGTGCGCCGGGCTGGCGGGCCGAGGCGAAGTCCGGTGAGGGTGCGGAAGCGTCGCGCCGGTGGGACGGCGACCCGGCCGTCGCGCTGGCCGCCTCGCCGCATTTCGCCGAGGCGGAGGCGATCATCCTGTCGCGCTGCTCCATGTGCCACGCCAGCGAGCCGCTGTGGCCGGGGCTCGCGACGGCGCCGAAGGATATCCGCCTGGAAACGGGAGACGACATCATCCATTACGCATCGCTGATCGAGCGTCAGGCCGTGCGCAGCCACGCCATGCCGCCGGGCAACGTCACTGGCCTCGAACCGGCCGAACGCGAGATCCTTGCCGCGTGGATCGCATCCGGCTCCGGCCGCTATGTCGCCGAAGGCGGGCAACCGTGACACGCCTCGGCGGCAGCATCGCAATCCGGGGGCGCTTGCTCTGGTTCGACGCCGATCCGGCCGAGGAGGGCGAGGGGGCGGCGGTCCGTTACATCGCGGACGGGCTGGTCGTCGTCGACAACGGTATCATCCGCCAAGTCGGCGAGGCTTCGGCGCTGTCACCCCGACTGCGACCCGAAACGCCGGTCGTCGATCATCGCCCGCATCTGGTGATGCCGGGCTTCATCGATCCGCATCTGCACATGCCGCAGACCCAGGTGATCGCCTCCTACGGCACCGAGCTGATGGAATGGCTGGCCAAATACACTTTTCCCGAGGAGAGCCGCTACGGCGACCCGGCGGTGGCGGCCGACGGCGCGCGATTCCTCCTCGACGAGCTTTTGGCGAGCGGCACGACGACGGCCGGCGTCTATTGCACCACGCATCCGGAAAGCGTCGACGCGTTCTTCGCCGAGGCCGCACGGCGGAGCCTGCGCATGGTCGCCGGCAAGGTGATGATGGATCGCGGCGCGCCGCCGGCACTGCTCGACACGGCGGAAACCGGCTATCAGCAGTCCAAGGCGCTGATCCGCCAATGGCATGGCACGGGCCGGCTCGACTATGCCATCACGCCGCGCTTCGCACCGACCTCGAGCGCCGCGCAGCTAGAAGCGTGCGAGGCGCTGGCGGTCGAGCATCCCGATCTCCACATCCAGACCCATCTGTCCGAGAACGCCGCCGAGATCGCCTTCGTCCGGGAGGCGTTCCCCTGGTCGAAGGACTATACGGAAGTCTACGAACGCTTCGGCCTCGTCCGGCCCAAGGCGCTGTTCGGCCACTGCATCCATTTGTCGCAGCGCGAGCGCGAGGCGCTCGCCAAAAAGGGCGCGACGGCAGTGTTCTGTCCGACCTCGAACTTGTTCCTCGGCTCGGGCCTCTTCGACCTCGCCGCTGCGCGCGCCGCCGGCATCAAGGTGGGGCTCGCGACCGACATCGGCGGCGGCACCAGCTATTTGATGCTGCGGACGGCGGCGGAAGCCTACAAGGTGCTGGCGCTGCAGGGGCAGAAACTGCCTGCCTTCGACACCTTCCACATGCTGACCGCCGGCAACGCGGCGGCGATGGGGCTCGACAACCGGATCGGGCGCATCGCGCCGGGGCTCGAGGCCGACCTCGTCGTCCTCGATACCGCGTCGACCTCGGCGCTGCGCCGGCGCATGGCGCGGGTCGAGACGCTGGAGGAAGAGCTGTTCGCGCTGATGATCCTCGGCGACGAACGCACTACTGTCGCGACCTATGCGCACGGCCACCGCGTCTACGACCGCGGGGCGGCGGGTTCGAAGCCATTGCCGCCGCGTCCCGACCATGCGCCTGTGACAGGACCAAAGCAGGCTGGGGAAGCGGCGCAGTAGCAGATCGCATCCGGTAAATATCGCCCACCCACCGCGACAAATGCGTGTTCGCGGCTATCTCCCCTGCAGACAAGGCGACGGCGCCAAATGGTGCTGGCCTGGGGCCGACAAGCAAGGGAGAAGCGGATGCGACTGGTGCGATATGGCGAGAGCGGCGCGGAAAAGCCGGGACTGATCGACGACGAAAACGTTCTTCGCGATCTCTCCAACGAGGTCGACGACATCGCCGGCACGACGCTGTCGAAGGCGGGACTTAAGGCGATCCGCAAGCTCGACCCGAAGAGCCTGCCGAAGGCGGACCCTTCGAACCGCATCGGTCCGCCGGTCGGCCGGGTCGGGAACTTCATCGCGGTGGGGCTTAACTATGCCGACCACGCCAAGGAGTCCGGGATGGACATTCCGGCGGAGCCGATCCTGTTCAACAAGGCGCCGTCTTCGATCGTCGGGCCGCATGACGACGTGATCGTCCCGAAGGGCTCGGACCGGCTCGACTGGGAGGTCGAGATCGCCATCGTGATCGGCGAAGAGGCGCTCTATGTGTCGGAAGAGCAGGCGATGGACCACGTCGCCGGCTTTTGCCTGTGCAACGATGTCTCGGAGCGCACCTTCCAGACGCAGCGCGGTGGGCAGTGGATGAAGGGCAAGAGCGCGCCCAGCTTCGGTCCGCTCGGCCCCTGGCTGGTCACGCCCGATGCGCTCGGCGACCCGCAGGCCGTCGATCTCTGGCTGGACGTCAATGGCGAGCGCATGCAGACCGGCTCGACCGCGACGATGATCTTCCCGATCACCAAGCTGGTCTCCTACATCTCGCAATTCATGCGCCTGATGCCGGGCGACGTGATCACCACCGGGACCCCGCCCGGCGTCGGCATGGGGATGAAGCCGGAGCGTTATCTCAAGCCCGGCGACATCATCACGGTGGGAGGTCGGGGCTTGGGCGAGCAACGCCAGACGGTACAGGCCTTCGCGGGGTGAGCGACGCCAAGGCCGGTTGGACTTTCATCGGATTTGCCGGAACAACCTGCCCGTTTCGACCCTTAATCTGATCGAGCGGGTCATTTCGCATTCCGTACCGGTAGCCGAGACTGGACATGGGACAAAGGTTTCCTATCCCTTAAGGTTCGGAGTTTTTTGCGCGGGAGCGTTACCTCCGCGCATCGTCTTTCCTGACTGTTGAACCTGAAGGCCGTCCATGGACAAACCCGTTGCTGCAGCCCGTCATCCGAAAAAAGCCCCGACAGCCGAGGCCGCCGAGAGCGAAGCGCGTCTGCTGGCGCTGGCCGAAAACCGCATCGCGATCGAGGGCGTCACGCCGGAGATCGATGGCGGACGCTTCGCGGTCAAGCGCGCCGAGGGCGAATCGCTAACTGTCTTAGCCGATGTGTTTTCCGACGGGCACGACGAAATCGCCGCGGCGGTCGTCTATGGTCCGGCGGATGCCGAGGCCTGGAGCGAGACGCCGCTGGCGTTCGTCGCGAACGACCGCTGGTCGGCGGACATCGTCTTCGAGGTTCCAGGCCCCTATCGCTTTTCGATCATCGCCTGGCGCGACCTCTACGCGACCTGGCGGGACGAGGCGACGAAGAAGCGCGACGCGGGCAAGCTGAGCGACCTGGAACTGACCGAAGCGCGTGAACTCGTCAAAAACGCGGCGACGTCAGGGCGTGGCTCCAAGGCCGATCAGAAGGCGGTGGCGAAACTTCACGAGAAGCTGGAAAAGCTCAGCGCCAAGGGTGACGCCGACGGCCAATACGCGCTGATGCAGGCCGCCGACACGATCGCGCTGCTCGACGCCGCTGGCCACCGCACGCATCTGTCGCGCTACCCGATCGACGTGCCCGTCTGGGTCGACCGGACGGCGGCGGCGTTCTCGGCCTGGTACGAACTGATGCCGCGCTCGCAGTCCGGTGACGCGAGCCGGCACGGAACCTTCGACGACGTTATCAAGCGCCTGCCCGACATTCAGGAGATGGGCTTCGACGTTCTGTATTTTCCGCCGATCCACCCGATCGGAAGCACCAACCGCAAGGGCAAGAACAATTCGCTGACGCCGGGGCCTGACGATCCCGGTAGCCCCTATGCGATCGGGTCCGACGAGGGCGGTCACGACGCCATCCATCCCGAGCTCGGCAGCTTCGAGGATTTCGCGCGGCTGGTCGAGGCGGCCAAGCAGCATGGACTGGAAATCGCCATTGACTTCGCCATCCAGTGCTCGCCGGACCATCCATGGATCAAACAGCACCCGGAATGGTTCGACTGGCGTCCCGACGGGACCATCAAATTCGCCGAGAACCCGCCGAAGAAATACGAGGACATCGTCAACGTCCATTTCTATCGCGGCGCGCTGCCGTCGATCTGGTACGAATTGCGGGACATCGTCCTGTTCTGGCTCGACAAGGGCGTCAGGATCTTCCGCGTCGACAATCCCCACACCAAGCCGTTTCCGTTCTGGGAATGGATGATCGCGGAGGTGCGCAAGGTCGATCCCGGCGTGGTGTTCCTCGCCGAGGCCTTCACCCGGCCGAAGGTGATGAAGCGGCTCGGCAAGGTCGGCTACAACCAGTCCTATTCCTATTTCACCTGGCGCAACGCCAAGGCGGAGCTGACCGAGTATCTGACCGAGCTGACGCGCACGGAAGCGGCCGAATACATGCGGCCGAACTTCTTCGTGAATACGCCGGACATCAACCCGATCTATCTCCAGGTCAGCGGTCGGCCGGGGTTTCGCACCCGCCTCGCCCTCGCCGCGACGCTTGCCGGCAATTACGGCGTCTATTCGGGTTTCGAGCTCTGCGAGTTCCTGCCGGTTCCGGACAAGGAAGAATATCTCAACTCCGAGAAATACGAGATTCGCGCCTTCGACTGGAAGGCCGAGGGCAATATTCGCGACGACATCACCTTCTTCAACCGGCTGCGCCGCTCGGAAAAGGCGATGCAGGATTTCCGGAGCCTCGCCTTCTACAATTTCCACAACGACCACATCCTCTATTACGGCAAGCGGACGGCCGATCTTTCCTCCTTCCTGCTCTTCGCCGTCACCCTTGATCCGCATGCGCCGCAGGGCGGCCATTTCGAGGTGCCCTTATGGGAGTTCGGGCTGCCGGACGACGGGTCGGTGATGGTCGAGGACCTGGTCACCGGTCAGAGCTTCGCCTGGAAGGGCAAGGTCCAGCACTGGTGGATGAACCCGCACGACCGGCCCTACGCCGTCTTCAAGATATCCCGCTGACACCCCAACGCCGGAAGCTGCAACCAACATGAACGAGCAAGTCTCCATCGCTCCGAATGAGCCGACCCCGGGCCCCGATCCCGAGGCCATGGACTGGTACAAGGACGCGATCATCTACCAGCTCCACGTCAAGACCTTCGCCGATTCGAACGGCGATGGGATCGGAGACTTCGCCGGGCTTCTCGACCGGCTGGACTATGTCCAGGAGCTCGGGGTCACGGCCATCTGGCTGTTGCCGTTCTATCCCTCGCCGCTCCGCGACGACGGCTACGACATCGCCGACTATCGCTCGGTCAATCCGTCCTACGGCAATCTGGAAGACATCGAGCGATTGATCGAGGAAGCGCATAAGCGCGGCCTGCGGGTGATCACCGAGTTGGTCATCAACCACACCTCCGACCAGCATCCTTGGTTCAAGGCGGCGCGCAACGCGCCGAAGGGCTCGCCCGAGCGCGATTTCTACGTCTGGGCCGATGACGACAAGGGCTACGACCAGACCCGCATCATCTTCCTCGATACGGAGACATCGAACTGGACCCGGGACCCGGTGGCGGGTCAATATTTCTGGCACCGCTTCTATTCGCACCAGCCGGATCTGAACTTCGACAATCCGAAGGTCATGGAGGAAGTGCTGTCGGTCATGCACTTCTGGCTGGATAAGGGCGTCGACGGTCTGCGGCTCGACGCGATTCCTTATCTGGTCGAGCGGGAAGGCACCAACAACGAGAACCTACCCGAGACCCACGTCGTCCTGAAGGCCATCCGCACGGATCTCGACAAACACTATCCCGACCGGATGCTGTTGGCCGAGGCCAATCAGTGGCCGGAGGACACGCACCCCTATTTCGGCGACGGCGACGAATGCCACATGGCGTTCCACTTCCCGCTGATGCCGCGCATGTACATGGCGCTGGCCCAGGAGGACCGGCACCCGATCACCGACATCATGCGGCAGACGCCGGAAATCCCGGAAAACTGCCAATGGGCGATCTTCCTGCGCAATCATGACGAGCTGACGCTGGAAATGGTCACCGAGGAAGAGCGGGACTATCTGTGGTCGACCTATGCCAGCGATACGCGGGCGCGGATCAATCTCGGTATTCGCCGGCGCTTGGCGCCGCTGATGGGCAACGACCGGCGAAAGGTGGAACTCCTCAACGCCCTGTTGATGTCGATGCCGGGCACGCCGACCATCTATTACGGCGACGAGATCGGGATGGGCGACAACTATTATCTCGGCGATCGCGACGGCGTGCGCACCCCGATGCAATGGTCCGCCGACCGCAATGGCGGCTTTTCCCGCGCCGACCCGCAACGGCTCTATCTTCCGGTGATCCAGGACCCGGTCTACGGCTATCAGGCGGTCAACGTCGAGGCGCAGTCCAACAATCCGTCCTCGCAGCTCAACTGGATGCGGCGCCTGATTCAGGTCCGGCGTACCAAGGAGGCCTTTGGCCGTGGGGAGATAACCTTCCTTTATCCCTCCAACCGCAAGATTCTCGCCTATCTGCGCGAATATGGCGGTGAGCGCATCCTGTGCGTCGCCAATTTGTCGAGTTCGGCCCAGGCGGTGGAATTGGATCTCTCCGCCCACGCCGGCGCGACGCCGGTGGAAATGCTCGGGCTTTCGGTTTTTCCGACAGTGGGGTCGGGAAGCTACGTTCTGACGCTGCCGGCCTACGGTTTCTTCTGGTTCGACCTGGCTTCCTCGGGGCGTGAATCCCCCGAACCGGCGCCGCTTCCGGCCTTCTCGACGATTGTCGCCGCCAACGACCTTCACGGCACGATCAACACGCGCAACCAGCAAGAGATGGAATCCGTTCTGCCGGAGTTCATCGCGGGGCAGCGTTGGTTCGCCGGCAAATCCGAGCGGCCGGGCAGGGTGCGGGTGGACGTGCTCGGTCCTCCGCCGATGGGTTCGCGGCGGCATCTCTTCACCGAATTGACCGTGACCACGGCCGAGGGCGAGCACCGTTATCTGCTGCCGCTCAGCGCCAGGTGGGGAGAAGACAATCTCCATCATCAGGCGCCGATGCTTCCCTACACCTTGATGAAGATCCGCCAGGGGCCGCGGATCGGCGCGGTCGTCGACGGGGCACGCGATCCCGATCTCGCCAAACTCGTGGTGGCCATGATCGCCGACGGCAAGACGATCGATCTCGCCGGCGGCGCCTTCGAGATCGCGACATCGCAATCGGCGCATGAGGCGCTGACGCGGGCGGCCGAGGTCGAGGCCGACGACATCCATGCGCTGAGTGGCGAGCAGTCGAACACCTCGTTGCAAATCGGCCAGGAGGCGATCCTGAAATTCTATCGTCGTTTGCGCGACGGCATCCAGCCGGAGCTGGAGGTCACGCGCTTCCTGACCGAGAAGACTAATTTCGAAGCAGCCCCCGCTCTGCTCGGCTCGATCGAACTGGTTCGCCAGGACGGCAGCCGGACGGCGGTCGCCGCCTTGTTCGAGCAAGTGTTGAATCAAGGCGACGCCTGGACGGTGGTTACCGATGCGCTGTCCCGATATCTGCGCGATAACGCCTATGGCCAGCAGCCGACCGGCGATGAAAGCGCAGACCTCGGAGCCCTCGGCGGAGAGCCGCAACTGGCCATCCAGATCGACCCCGGCGCGGTCATCGGCACACGAACCGGCGAGATGCACGCCGCGTTGGCGACGAAGACCGGCGACGCCGCTTTCGATCCCGAGCCGATCGACGCGGCAGCGCTTGCCGAGATCGTCGCGGAAGCCAAGCGCGAGGTGAGCGATACGCTCGTTGCGCTGTCGCGCATGCGGCACGCGGTCGGTGATTCCGCGGCTGACGGGGTGGAGCGGTTGCTCGGCGCGGAAAAGGACATCCTGACCTGGTTCGACGGTTTTTCGCGTCTGGCGGTATCGACGCATCGGACCCGTATCCACGGCGACTACCATCTCGGCCAGGTGCTGGTCGCCAAGAACGACGTGGTCATCCTCGACTTCGAGGGAGAGCCGGGTCGGCCGCTGGAGGAGCGACGGCGCAAATCGTCGCCGCTGCGGGACGTTGCTGGCATGCTGCGGTCCTTCGATTACGCCGCCTTCGCGGCCCGTGACAAGGCGGGACCGGCGGACGACGCCACGGTGGAGCGTCTGCGCGAGATGGCGGAAAGCTGGCGCGACGAGGTGGCCGAGAGCTTCCTCGTCCATTGGAGTGCGGCCTCGGGCATCGCGCTGGACGATCCGGCCACGGCGCAACTGCTCGATCTCTTCGTGCTGCAGAAGGCTTTCTACGAACTTCGCTACGAGGCGGCGATGCGGCCGGCTTGGCTGTCGATCCCGCTGCGCGGGATCGTCGCGCTCCTCGAGAAACGACAGGTTTTGAAATGAACAAGACAGCACAAAAGAGCGGTGGAGGGGCCATGGTCGACCACCGCCCGAATGAGCACGAAGCGCATGAGATCGGTCGCGGCGTGCATGGAGATCCCTTCGCCGTGCTCGGGCCGCGGCCGGTCCAAGGCGGCTCGATTGTGCGGGTTTTTCGGCCTGGCGCCGAAGCGGCGGCCGTCGTCGATGGCAAGGGCAAGGTCCTTGGCGAGCTCGAACGCTTCGGTCCCGCAGGGTTTCATTCCGGTTTCGTCCCAGGCCTCAAGCCCGGCGACGTCTATCGGCTGCAATACGTCCATGGCGGCGACCATTGGCAGGAGGAGGACGTCTATCGCTTCGGAACCATTTTGGGCGAACAGGACGTCTATCTTCTCAACGAAGGCAATCACTACCGCCTTTACGAAAAGCTCGGTGCCCATCCGACCACGATGGACGGCATCCAGGGAACGGCCTTTGCCGTGCTTGCGCCGAGCGCGCGCCGTGTGTCGGTGGTGGGCAATTTCAATTCCTGGGACGGCCGCCGTCACGTCATGCGCAAGCGCCACGAATGTGGCGTCTGGGAGCTGTTCGTTCCCGCCGTCGGAAGGGGTGAGGTCTACAAATACGAACTGACCGGGCCAGACGGCAATATCATGCCGCTAAAGGCCGATCCCGTCGGTTTCCTGCAAGAAGCGGCACCGTCGACGGCCTCCGTCGTGGAAGGGCTGGTCGAGCACGACTGGCAGGACGGCGAATTCCAGAAGCATGGCGCCGACTGGCAGGATCGCGAAAAGCCCATCTCGATCTACGAGGTGCATCTGGGCTCCTGGCGCCGGGGCGACGACAGCAGCTTCCTCACCTACGACGCGCTGGCCGATGAACTCGTGTCCTATGTCACGGACATGGGCTTTACCCATGTGGAGTTCCTGCCGGTCTCCGAACATCCGTTCTATGGCTCATGGGGCTACCAGCCGATCGGGCTTTACGCCCCAACCTCCCGCTACGGCTCGCCCGAGGCCTTCGCCCGCCTCGTCGACGCGCTGCACCAGGCCGACATCGGCGTCCTGCTCGACTGGGTGCCGGGGCATTTCCCGACCGATATTCACGGGCTCGGCCAGTTCGACGGGACCGCACTCTACGAACATCCCGACCCACGCCGCGGCTTCCACAAGGACTGGGACACGCTGATCTACAATTACGGACGGCCGGAGATCGACAACTATCTGGTCGCCAACGGGCTCTACTGGCTCGACCGTTTCCACATCGACGGGCTGCGTGTCGATGCCGTCGCCTCGATGCTTTATCTCGACTATTCGCGCGAGCATGGCGAGTGGGAGCCCAACATTCATGGCGGGCGCGAGAACCTCGAGGCGATGGCGTTCCTGAAGGACACCAACGAGCGCGTCGGCGAGTACTATCCGAAGGCGACCACCCATGCCGAGGAGTCGACCGCCTTCCCCGACGTCTCCAAGCCGACCTTCGCCGGCGGCCTCGGTTTCCACTTCAAATGGAACATGGGCTGGATGCACGACACGCTCGAATTCATGTCGAAGGAGCCGGTGCATCGGCGCTATCACCATCACCAGATGACCTTCGGCATGGTCTATGCCTATTCGGAAAATTTCGTGCTGCCGCTCAGCCATGACGAGGTGGTCTACGGAAAGGGCTCGCTGCTCGGCAAGATGCCGGGCGACCAATGGCAG
Organism: Aurantimonas sp. C2-5-R2; assembly: GCF_036549495.1. Lineage (NCBI taxonomy): Bacteria > Pseudomonadati > Pseudomonadota > Alphaproteobacteria > Hyphomicrobiales > Aurantimonadaceae > Aurantimonas > Aurantimonas sp. C2-5-R2. The sequence goes on along the minus strand of NZ_JAZHLJ010000006.1, from coordinate 40,940 downwards.
AAATTCGCCAATCTCAGGGCCTATTTCGGCTTCATGTGGACGCATCCGGGCAAGAAGCTCATCTTCATGGGGGGCGAGTTCGGCCAGTCGCGCGAGTGGAACCACGATTTGTCCCTCGACTGGCATCTGCTCGAATACGCCGAGCACAAGGGCGTGCAGCGCCTCGTGCGCGATCTCAACACCATGTACCGGGAGATCCCCGCGCTCCACCAACTCGACTGCGATCCCGCCGGTTTCGAGTGGGTCGACACATCGAATGTCGAGCAGAGCGTGATTGCCTTTCTGCGCAAGGACCGCGACGACAAGCCGGTGCTCGTCGTCTCCAACTTCACGCCGATGCCACGACACGACTACCGGATTGGCGTTCCGTCAGGCGGCAAGTGGGTGGAGCGGCTGAACACCGACGCGGAGATCTACGGCGGCTCGAATGTCGGCAATCTCGGCGGCAAGGAAGCCGAGGAACACTCGGTCCATGGCCGCCCCTATTCGGTGTCGCTGACCCTGCCGCCTCTGGCGACGATCGTGCTCGTCCAGGAAGGCTGACGCTGTCGGCAAGACGGACTTATACCAACCTGCGGTGATAGGGACCTATTCGATGGCGCTGGACGGGCTTGTCCGGCCAGGAGCGCCGCGCGGTTCGATGCGGCGCATCGGGCAAGCGGTGCAACGCCGTCCGGCAAGCCCGTACAGCCCACCGAAGGCCGGGTGCTCGCCGCGCCTGCATTCGTCGCGGGCCTCGCCCGATGCGCCGCATCGCGCGTCGTCCCGCTCCTCGCCACGCATCGGCGATCGTCCCGGTCGAAGGGGTTCCTATCACCGCAGGTTGGTATTAGACCTCGGACGGGGGTGACATTCCGTCCGGACTGCCCTGAACATCGCGGAGCGTGGTGAGGGGCGAACCGTGCGGGGCGACCACGACGCTGAACGAGCCGTCTGTCTCCAGCACGACGGCCCGTACATTGGCGAGGTCGGCGGTCCCTTGCGAACGGATCGCCGCCAGGACCTCCTGCTCGGTGACCCGCTCCTTCGAGAGCATGGCCGATAGAAAGCGGCCGTCGAAGAACAGCAGTGTCGGCTCCGCCTTGACGAGGTTTTGAACCGGCTTCCATCGCAGCGACGTCCATGCGACTGCGTATTGCAGGCCGCAAAGGAGGACGAAGGCGAAAAGGCCCTCAGACAGCGAGGTGTCCTCGTTCAAAATCACCGACGCCAGGATCGAGCCCAACGCGACAGTGACGACAAGGTCGAAGGCGTTCATCTTCGACAGTGTGCGCTTGCCGGTGGTTCGCAGGAGCAAAACCAGCCCGGCGTAAGCGAGAATGCCGGTCACCAGGATTTGCCACAAGTCGTACCAGCTATCGAATATCACGAGCCACTCCGATCGATTATTTTAAGGGCGGCGCCAAACGCCTCTCAGCGCTCGGCTGACATGATCAAGCCAGTCCTTGGGGGCGGCGCAGATCCAGCGTCATCGGGAACGTCGGGTTCGGTGCCTCGGCGGCCGGCTCGAAGCTGCCGGGCGTATGGCCGATGTCCTCGAACCGCGCGAGCCGGCGCGCCTCGGCCTCGTAGGAATTGACCGGGAAGACGTCGTAGTTCAGCCCGCCCGGATGCGCGACATGGTAGATGCATCCCCCCAGGGAGCGCTTCGACCAGCGATCGTAGATGTCGAAGGTCAGCGGTGCGTCGACGGGGATCGTCGGGTGGAGGCCCGAGGCCGGCTGCCACGCCTTGTAGCGGACGCCGGCGACGGCATCCTTGCCGCTGCCCGTTGCGGTCATCGGCACTTCGCGGCCGTTGCAGGTGACCAGGTGCCGGGCCGGATCGAAATTCGTCATCTTGACCTGCAGACGCTCGACCGAGGAGTCGACGAAGCGGACCGTGCCGCCGATCGCGCCGGTCTCGCCCATCACATGCCATGGCTCCAACGCCTGACGCAGTTCGAGCGTGACGCCGCCGCGCTCGATCTTGCCGCAGAACGGAAAGCGGAACTCGGCCTGCGCCTCGAACCATTCGGGCCGCATCGGATAGCCGGCGTCGCCGAGATCGGCGAGGACGTCCAGAAAGTCCTGCCAGACGAATTCCGGCAGCATGAAGCGATCGTGCAGCGTGGTGCCCCAGCGGACGAACTTGCCGGTTTGCGGCGACTTCCAGAATTTTGCGATCAGCGCCCGGATCAGCAGTTGCTGGGCAAGGCTCATGCGGGCTTCTGGCGGCATCTCGAAGCCGCGAAACTCGACGAGCCCGAGGCGGCCGGTCGGACCATCCGGCGAAAACAGCTTGTCGATACAGATCTCGGCCCGGTGGGTGTTGCCGGTGACGTCGATCAACAGGTTGCGAAACAGCCGGTCGGTCATCCACGGCGGCACCAGCGACGACTCGGCCGGGATCTGCGCCATGGCGATTTCGAGCTCGTAGAGCTGGTCGTGCCTGGCCTCGTCGATGCGCGGCGCCTGGCTGGTCGGTCCGATGAACAGGCCGGAGAACAGATAGGACAGGGACGGGTGGCGCTGCCAGTAGAGGACCAGCGACTTCAACAGATCGGGCCGGCGCAGGAACGGCGAATCCAGCGGCGTCGCGCCGCCGACGACCACATGGTTGCCGCCGCCCGTACCGGCGTGCTTGCCGTCGATCATGAACTTGTTGGTACCGAGGCGCGACAGCCGCGCCTCCTCGTAGACCGCCGTGGTGATGTCGACGCTGTCCCGCCAGGAGGCCGACGGGTGGACATTCACCTCGATGACGCCAGGGTCCGGCGCGACCCGAATGACGTTGAGGCGGGGATCTTCAGGCGGCGGGTAGCCCTCGACCTGCAGCGGGAGGCCTTCGGCTTCGGCCACATCCTCGACCGCGCCGAGAAGGTCGAGATAGGATTCGACCGTCTCCAGCGGCGGCATGAACACGCAGAGCTTGCCGTCGCGGGGTTCGATCGCCAACGCGGTGCGCACTGAGCCTTCGATCTCGGTCGGCGACGGGTCGGGCGTGCCGGCGCCGGCTGACGGGCGACCGGTGGGAGACGTATCGTTGGCGGTGACGGGATCCGCCATCGTCCGGCGCTCGCCGCCACTGCCACGCCGTGGCTGCATTTCGACACGCCCGTATTGGGTGCGGTTCTGCGGCGGCAGCGACGGGAAGGGCTGCATCGGATCGGCCGGGTGGGTGTAGGGATAATCCTCGTCATCCAGATGCGGGATGGCGCCGAGCGGCAGGCGGTAGCCGAGGGCGCTGTCGCCGGGTGCGAGGAACAGATGCCCGCGCCGCGTCGTCCAGCGTTCGGACTGCCAGCGGATATTGCCTCTCGCCTGCCAGGCCTGGACCGGCAACACGTAGCCGGCCGGTTGCGACAGGCCGCGATCGAACACCTTGGCGAGACGCGCGCGCTCCTCGCGGTCTTCCAGCTTGGAATCGGTCGGTTCGACGTTTTCGGGAAGCTGGGCCTCGCGGGCCAACCAATAGGCCGAATCCTCGAAGGCCGGGGCGGCATAATCCGGATCGATGCCGAGAACTTCGGCGACCTTGCGCGAGAGGCGTTCCGCCTCCTTGACTCCGACCGGCTGCGCGTCGGTCTCGCGGGCGACGAGGTCGACGTTTTTCCAGATCGGCACGCCGTCCTTGCGCCAGTAGAGCGAGAAGGTCCAGCGCGGCAGGGTCTCGCCGGGATACCACTTGCCCTGGCCGTAATGCAGGAACCCGCCGGGGGCGAAACGGTCGCGCAGGCGCCGGATGAGGTCGTCGGCGAGGCCGCGCTTCATCGGTCCGGTCGCGTCGGCATTCCACTCGGCCGATTCGAAATCATCGATAGAAACGAAGGTCGGCTCGCCGCCCATGGTCAGCCGGACGTCGCCGGCGACGAGATCGGCATCGACCCGCTCACCCAGCGCGTTGAGAGCCTGCCAACTCTCCTCGGAAAACGGATGGGAGATGCGCGGCCGCTCGGCGATGCGCTCGACCGTCATTTCGAAGTCGAATTCGACCTCGGCGAAACTGACGGCGCCGGTGATCGGTGCGGCCGAGCGAAAATGCGGGGTCGCGGCGAGCGGAACGTGGCTTTCGCCGGTCATCAGCCCGGATGTCGGGTCGAGCCCGATCCAGCCGGCGCCCGGCAGATACACCTCCGCCCAGGCGTGCAGGTCGGTGAAATCGACGTCGGTGCCGGTCGGCCCGTCGAGCGCCACCGTGTCGGGCTTCAACTGGATGAGGTAGCCGGAGACGAACCTGGCCGCGAAGCCGAGATGGCGCATGATCTGCACCAGCAGCCAGGAGGTGTCCCGGCAGGAGCCGGATCCGCGTTCGAGCGTCTCCTCGGGCGTCTGGACGCCCGGCTCCATCCGCACCAGATAGTCGATCTTCTGTTCGAGCGAGCGGTTGAGCCCAACCAGAAAATCGACCGTGTGCGTCTCGCTGCGGTCAAGTTCTTCCAGATATCGGGCCAGCAGCGGCCCGGCGGGCTCGGCGTCGAGATAAGCGGCCAGATCGGTTTTCAGTGGCTCTTCATAGGCGAACGGCCAAGCCTCGGCGGCCTCCTCGACGAAGAAGTCGAAGGGATTGTAGACGGTCATGTCGGCGACGAGGTCGACCTCGATGCGAAATTCCGTCGCCGGTTCAGGGAACACGAACCGCGCCAGATAGTTGCCGAAGGGGTCCTGCTGCCAGTTGACGAAATGCGGCTCGGGCAGGACCTTCAGCGAATAGGAAGGGACCTTCGTCCGCGAATGGGGCGCGGGCCGCAACCGCACAACCTGCGGACCGAGGCGCACGGGCCGATCGTAGCGGTAGTGGGTGACGTGGTGAAGGGCTGCGAGGATTGACATCGGGGCTTTCGTTGGATCGGTTCCGGCGGGACGGCCATTGGACAATAGGGCTTTGGCGCCGCCCGGCAAACCGCCCGGCCCCGCCAAACGGGCGGGAAGGCGCTTCCATTCGACGGCATGCGGCCGGAACCACGGGGCCGTTCGCCTGTTCATGGGCGCGGCGCGGCTGGCGCAAGAAGCATTTTGGGATTCGACATCATGAAGCTGTTTTCCTGCCCGTCCTGCTCCCAAGTGGTGTTCTTCGAGAACGTCGTCTGCGAACGCTGCAACCACGCGCTCGGCTACGAGCCACGCTCGAACCGGATGCTCGCTCTGGAGCCTGCCGATGGATTGTGGGTGGAGGCGGGGCGCCATTCGCAGGGACGACGCTGGAAATATTGCCAGAACCATCAATACGGGGTCTGCAACTGGCTGATCGCCGCGGACAGCGGAGACGGGCTTTGCGCCGCCTGTCGGCACAATGTCACCGTGCCCGACCTTGCCGACGCCGAGAACATCTCGCTTTGGCGCCGCATGGAGGGCGCCAAGCACCGGATGATCTATACCGCGATGCGGCTCGGCCTGCCGCTGCAAACCCGCGACGAGCATCCCGAGGGGCTTGGCTTCGAATTCCTCTCCAGCGATACCGCGACCGGCGAGGCGGTGATGACCGGCCACGACGATGGTTTGATCACCATTGCCTTGGCCGAGGCCGACGACGCCGAGCGGGAGAATCGGCGCACCGCCATGGGCGAGCCCTATCGCACGCTGCTCGGCCACTTCCGGCATGAGGTTGGTCACTGGTACTGGGACCGCCTGGTGCGCGACGGTGGCGCGCTGGAGGCCTGCCGCGTGGTCTTCGGAAACGATGAACAGGATTACAGCGACGCGCTGCAGGCGCATTACGCCAACGGGCCGAGGCCCGACTGGCAGAATTTCTTCGTCTCATCCTATGCCGGCTCGCACGCCTGGGAGGATTTCGCCGAGACCTGGGCGCATTATTTCCACATCGTCGATACGCTGGAGACCGGCAATAGCTGGGGGGTGACGGTCGATCCGCGGGTCGACGGCCAGGGTCTTCTGACGACGACGATCAATTTCGACGTCTTCGCCCATGAGATCACGATCCAGGAAGTCGCGGAGGCTTGGCTGGCGCTCTCGGCAGCGCTGAATTCCTTCAATCGCTCGATGGGTCATTCCGACCTCTATCCGTTCGTCCTCAACGAGGTCGTCATTGGCAAGCTGGGCTTCATCCACGATCTGGTTCACGGCCGGATTGGTCACGGCAGGCAGACGTGGCAGGCGGAATGACGCGACATCCCCTGAGGCGCGCGCGCCTCACGCGGCCCCGAGGCGCCGGATTCGCCAGCAATAGAAAAAATAGACGGCGCCTGAGGGTGGAACGTTCCGTTGCCGCTCCAATTAGCCTTCATGGGACGGGTAATGGAAGCGAGTCCGTGCGATGGCCGAGGCGCTATCGCGCGCCGCTGACTTTTTTCCCGCGAATTTTTGATCGACCCTCAGATCGCCGCCCGCGTGTCGGACGCCTGCGGTCAGGGGCTCGAAACGAGACAGGTAGCAGGCTCGTGGACATGGCAAGCAGCGACAGATCTTCCTTCGAAACCTCCTGGGGTACTGCCCGGCGCGGTGATCTGACCGACTTCCGGCTGTGGGCTCCCAGCGCGCAATCGATCGAGCTGGCCACCGCGACGGGAGACGGTTTGCTCGAATTTCTCGCCATGGACAAGGACGCAGACGGCTGGTGGCGCGTCACCACGGATCGCGTCGCGGTGGGTGGCGGCTATGGTTTTCGCGTGAATGGCGACAATGTGGTGCCGGACCCGGCGGCGCGGGCGCAGGTCGGCGACGTTCACGCACTGTCGAAGCTGGTCGATCCCGCCGACTTCGCGTGGAAATCGGCCGACTGGGCCGGTCGGCCGTGGCGGGAAGCGGTGTTCTACGAACTCCACACCGGCACCTTCACCCCCGAGGGCACATTCGAAGCGATCATCGACAAGCTCGACTATCTGCGCGAGGTCGGGGTGACCGCGATCGAACTCCTGCCGGTCGCCCAGTTCGGCGGTCGCCGGGGCTGGGGCTACGACGGGGTGCTGCTCTATTGTCCGCACGAGGCGTATGGCGGGGTCGATGGCTTGAAGCGGCTCGTCGACGCCGCGCATGCGCGCGGACTGATGGTCTTCCTCGATGTCGTCTACAATCACTTCGGCCCGGATGGGAACTATATCAGCTCTTACGCCCCCGAGTTCTTCCACGAGGAGATTCATACGCCTTGGGGGGCTGCGATCGCCTATGACGAGGCGCCGGTGCGGGCCTTCATGATCGAAAATGCGCTCTACTGGATGGAGGAATATCGCATCGACGGGCTTCGCCTCGACGCGATCGACTCAATCGAGGACACGACGGAGACGCCGTTGGTAGAGGAACTGGCGACGCGGGTACGGGCGGCGTTCCCGGACCGGCACGTCCATCTCACCAGCGAGGACGACCGCAACATCACCTGGCATATCGAACGCGGGGCATCGGGCGAGCCCAAGCTCATCTCCGGCGAGTGGAACGACGATTTTCATCATTGCGCTCATGTGCTCGCCACCCATGAAGAGGAGAGCTACTACGCCGATTATGTGCGCCACAGTGTCGAGCAGATGGCCAAGTGTCTCGCTACCGGCTTCGTGTACCAGGGTCAGCATTCGCAAACGCGGGACCGTAAGGTGGGTCAGCCGTCCGGCCATCTGCCGCCGACGGCCTTCGTCAATTTCCTGCAGAACCACGACCAGATCGGCAATCGCGCCTTCGGGGACCGGCTGACGGATCTCGCGTCGCGCCGGGTCAACGAATGCCTCCAGGCTATCCTGCTGTTGTCCCCGCAGATCCCTCTGATGTTCATGGGCGAGGAATATGGCGACACCCATCCGTTCAGCTTCTTTACGGATTTCGACGGCGAACTCGGTGATGTCGTGCGGGAAGGCCGCCGTAGCGAGTTCAAGAGGTTCGGCGCGTTTCGGGACGAGGAGGCGCGCAAGCTGATCCCCGATCCGAATGCCGAGACCACCTTCCGTGATTCCCGGCTGGATTGGTCGGTGATGTCGCGGCCGACTTATGCCCGCCGTCTCGCCATGACGAAGGTGCTGCTGGCCAAGCGCCGGCAAAACATTGTCCCGCTTCTCGAAGCCATTCCGCCCCATTGCGGCAGCTATCACGTCTCGGATAATTCCAAGGCGTTCGTCGTTGCCTGGGTGCTGAAGGGCGGCGCGGTCCTGCATCTCTTCGCCAATCTGGATGACGAGCCCTGGGCGATCCCCGACGATGTCATGAAGGGCGACCTGACCTGCGGGACGCTGGTCCACGCCCACCCGAAGGGCGCCGACGCGGATCTGAAAACCGGCATCTTGCCCGGACCGTCAGTGGTTTTCCGGCTTGAAGAGCAGCGCCTGATTGTCGGGCCAGCCCAGTGAGCGAGCAACTCGACAGGCTGGCAGCGAGCCACGGCATCCAACTCGCCTATATCTCGGAACTCGGAGAGCGCCAGGTCATATCCGACGAAGCCAAGCGGGCGCTGCTCGCCATTCTGAGCGTCGATCCCGATCATGGCAAGGCCGGCGACTTCGACGAAGCGCAGGATGCGCCGACGCGGCGCTGCGCGTTGCCCGAGGCGATCGCGGCAAATCGCGCCTGGGGCGTCGCGTGCCAGCTTTACAGCCTTCGCTCGCATCGCAATCTCGGCATGGGCGATTTCGAGGATCTGGCCGATCTGGCGCAAGTAGCCGCCGCCGAAGGGGCGGCCTTCATCGGCGTCAATCCGCTGCATGCGCTGTTCATGGCCGATCCTGGCCGCTACAGCCCCTATTCGCCGTCCAGCCGCCGCTTCCTCAATCCGCTCTACATCGCCGTCGACCAACTGGCGGGCGGGCCGGAGGCGATCGCGCGGCTGAGGGATGCCGAGCCAAGTCTTTTCGCGGGTCTCGATGGGACGCTTGTCGACTATCCGGCGGCCGGAAAGGTGAAGCGCGGGCTTTTAAAGCAGATCTTCGCCGATCGGATCGACGCCATCCGCGAGGATCAGGCGTTCGAGCGTTTTTGCGCCGGCGGTGACGAGGCCCTCGCGGGCTTTGCTCTGTTCGAGGCGATCTCCGAGTTGCAGGTCGACGCCGGAGCCTATGTGGGCTGGCACTCCTGGCCGAAACCCCTGCAGTCACGGGACAGTCCGCAGGTCGCCCGCTTCGCCGAGGACCATGCCGACCTCGTCCTGTTCCACTGCTGGCTGCAATACGTCGCAGAGGAGCAATTGGCCGAGGCTCAGGCGCGCGCGCTCGCCGCAGGGATGCCCATCGGCCTCTATCTCGATCTCGCCGTGGGCGTTGCGCCCGACGGGGCGGAGACCTGGGCCGATCCTTCCCTCACGGTCGGCGCGGCGCGGGTCGGCTCGCCGCCGGACATGTTCAACAGCCAGGGACAGGATTGGGGGCTGGCGCCGCTGTCGCCCAAAGCCCTCGCCGAACGCGGCTATCAGCCACTGCGCGATTCCTTCGAGGCGCTGACCCGCAACGCCGGGGCGATCCGGATCGACCATGTGATGGGGCTCGCGCGGTTGTGGTGGATTCCCGAGGGCATTCCCTCCTCGGGCGGCGGCTATGTCCGCTATCCGCTCGGCGCGATGGTCGACGCGGTCGCGGCGGCGTCCGAGGCGAACGCCTGCCTGGTCATTGGCGAGGACCTCGGCACCGTGCCGCCGGGCTTCCGGCACAAGATGGAAGCGGCGCGAATCCTGTCCTACCGGGTGCTGTATTTCGAGCGCCACCGCGAGACCGAATTCCTGCCGCCGAGCGCCTATCCGAAGCTCGCGCTCGCCTGCGTCTCAACCCATGATCTCGCCACCCTCGCAGGATGGTGGCAGGGTGCCGACATCGCGTTGCGGGCCGAGATGGGCACCCAGGACGCCGCCGCGACCGAGCGCGACCGCGACAGCCGCCGTCATGATCGCCGTGCGCTGGCGGTGGCATTGGCGGAGGAGGGGATCCTCCCCGACGATTTGCGCCCAGCGGTGGCCGGGACGGACGACCTGCCGGCGGAATTGCCCGCCGAGTTGGCCGTCGCGATCCACCGCTTCGTCGCCCGCACGCCATCCGTGCTAGTGACGGTGCAACTCGACGACATGGTCGGAACCGAGCGCCAGCCGAATCTACCCGGCACGACCGACCAATATCCGAACTGGCGCATCCGGTCGGATGTCCCGATCGAGGACCTGCCAGGGAACGAGCGTTTCCGTGCGCTTGCCGCCGCCATGCGTGAAGAAAGACCCATCGCCTCATGAGCCGCCCTCTCGTTGCCACCTACCGCCTGCAATTTCGCGAGGGCACGACGTTCGAAACGGCCGGGGATCTCGCCCCCTATATGGCGCGGCTCGGCGTCAGCCATCTCTATGCCTCGCCGATCTTCGCGGCTTCTTCCGGTTCGACACACGGCTACGACGTCACCGATTACAACGCCTTCGAGGACGATCTCGGCGGGCTGAGCGGCTTCACCGCCATGAGCGATGCCCTGGTCGCTTCGGATCTGGCGCTGATCGTCGACTTCGTTCCCAACCACATGGGAGTCTCGCCGAAGAACCATTGGTGGGAAGACGTTTTGCGCTGGGGCGCCGAAAGCCGCTACGCCCAGACCTTCGATATTTCCTGGGAAGCGGAAAAGATCCTCGTCCCGGTGCTCGGCAAGCCCTATGGCGAGGCGCTGGCCGAGGGCGATCTTTCGGTCGAGCTCGACGCGGCGAACGCGCAGTTGCGCTTCGATGCCTCCGGCTATGGATTGCCGATCGATCCCAGAACCTACGGCCATGTCTTCGGCTTGATGGATCATCCGGAAAAGGACCGGATGGTGCGGCGCTTTTCCGTCTCGACTCCGGCCGAAGCGGAGGAACTGGCGGAACGCTTTTCGGAACATCTGACCGAGAAGGGGTTCAGCAAGGCCCTTAAGCACGCGCTTGAGACGATCAATGGCGACCAACCCGCCCTGCACGAACTGCACGAAGCGCAGGCCTGGCGGCTCGCCTGGTGGCGGACGGCCCGCGAGAAACTCACCTATCGGCGGTTCTTCGAGATCGCCGACCTGATCGGTGTCCGGCAGGAATCGCGGCGTGTCTTCCGCGAATCCCATCAACTGGTCATCCGGCTCGCCCGCGAGCGCCGGCTGGACGGAATCCGGATCGATCACGTCGATGGTCTGGCCGACCCGAAGGGCTACCTAGAACAACTGAAGCAGGCGTTCCACTCGGTTCGCCGTTCGCCGACGATCCACGTCGAGAAAATCCTGACCGGCCCCGAACGGTTGCGCCGATCCTGGGAGATCGAGGGGACCACCGGCTACGAGTTCATCACGGCCCTGTCCGGCCTCTACGTTGATGCCGGGCAGGAAGAGGCGATGACGGCGGCCTATCACGATTTCCTCGGCGAGGACGAGGATTTGCGGGGCATGATCACCCGGCAAAAACGCTCGATCTTCCAGCGCAACCTCGCCGGCGAACTGTCGCACCTGACCGGTCTCGCCTTGGCGGTGGCGGGCAGGGGCCTCGCCACCCGCGACCTCGGCCAGGACACCATAGCGCGGGCCATCGTCGAGGTTGCAACGGCGCTGCCGGTCTATCGCACCTATGTCTCGGTGGACGGTGTGCCGCGGCGCGATATCGCGATCATCGACGATGCCGTCGATCTCGCCATGACCTGGCGCGAGGTCGAGGCCGACGAGCCGATCCAGTTCATCGGCCGCCTGCTCAAGCTGGATTTCGAGGACGGCGCCGATGTCGCCGCTTCGCTGGACTTCACCCGGCGGTTCCAGCAGACCACCGGCGCGGTCATGGCCAAGGCCGTCGAGGATACCGCATTCTACCGCTATAACCGGCTCATCGCCCTCAACGAGGTGGGCGGCGAACCGGATCATTACGGCGCCGACCTGGATGCGTTCCACACGGCAATGCAAATCCGGGTAGAGGACCAGCCCGAAGGCCTGCTCGCCACCTCGACCCACGACACCAAGCGCGGCGAGGACGCCCGCGCCCGGCTTTACACGCTGTCGGAGGCGCCGGAGCACTGGCGCGATCTCATCACGGAATTTGCCGAACGGATGGCGCCGTGGCGCAAGGACATCGACGGTGGTGTCGAGGCCCCGGAACCCGCTACGGAATGGGGGCTCTACCAATCGCTGCTCGGCGTATTGCCCGCCGATTTCGACCCCACCGACGGGGCGCAGAGGGAGGCGATCGCCGGTCGTCTGGCGGCCTACGCGGAAAAGGCCGTGCGCGAGGCCAAGCGCTGGACCAGTTGGACCTCTCCCGCCGAGCCCTACGAGCGCGCGCTGCGCGGCTTCGTCGATGCGGCGCTCGATCCGAAAAAATCGGGCTCGTTCCTGGCCGACTTTTGGGCTGCGGCGCAGCCCTTCGTCGCTGCCGGAGCCCTGACATCGCTGTCGCAGACGGTGATCAAGCTCGCCGCCCCCGGCGTTCCCGACATCTACCAGGGCACGGAATTCTACGATTTCTCCCTCGTCGATCCGGACAACCGGCGGGACGTCGATTTCGCCGCGCGCAGCGAGGCGATTGCCGGCGGTGTGACGTGCGAGGAGGCTCTGGCCGATTGGCGCACGGGCCGCATTAAGGCGATGCTCACGGCCGCGGGGCTGGCGATGCGGGGCCGGGCGCCGGCACTGTTCACCGCCGGCAGCTATGTGCCGCTGGCGGTCGAGGGCGACATGGCGCGGCACGTCGTCGCCTTCGCGCGGACGGACGAGACCGGCGGCGCGGCGATCGCCGTGGCACCGCGGCTTTGCCTGACGCTTCTCGATGGGCGCGAGGCCATCGACGTTCAGGCCGAGCGCTGGGGCGACACCCGGATCAGCCTGCCGGAGGCGCTGGCCGCTCGATCTTGGCGCAACATCCTCTCTGGCGAGACCATCGAGGCATCCGGTGAACTTGCGCTCGCCGCGATTTTGGCCAAGCTGCCCTTCGCAATTCTCGAGGCGAGCTGACGAAACGGGGTGTACCGCCTGCCTCAATGACGCATTTTCCGCGGGCGGAGATCGAGATCTGAGCGGGAGGAAGCCATGACCATCCGGACCGTCGTGTGGAACGAGTTCATCCACGAACGGGAAAACCCGGTCGTCAAGGAGATCTATCCGGACGGAATCCACGGCACGATCGCCGCATTCCTGTCGACCGATCAGGACTTCGCGGTCTCGACCGCGACCCTCGATGAGCCGGAACACGGTCTGCCGCAAGCGCGCCTCGACGAGACCGACGTGCTCGTCTGGTGGGGACACAAGGCGCATGGCCAGGTTTCGGACGAGATCGCGGACCGCGTCGCGTCCCGCGTCCACGAGGGCATGGGGCTGATCGTCCTCCATTCGGGTCATTTCGCCAAGGTATTCAAGCGGCTGATGGGCACGCCCTGTTCGCTGCGCTGGCGCGAGGCGGGCGAACGGGAGCGACTATGGGCGGTGAACCGCTCACACCCGATCGTCCAGGGCATCGGTCCTGCGATCGAACTGCCGAACGCGGAAATGTATGGCGAGCCGTTTCTGGTGCCCGAGCCGATGGAAACGGTCTTCATCTCCTGGTTCGAGGGCGGCGAAGTGTTCCGGTCCGGCCTGACCTATCAGCGCGGGGCAGGGAAGATCTTCTATTTCCGGCCGGGCCACGAGACCTATCCGATCTACCACAATGCGGAGATCCAGACGGTCGTCAAGAATGCCGTGCGCTGGGCCTACAACCCGGTGCCCGCCTGGAAGGATGTTGCGGCGGCGCCGAACGTGCCGGCCGACAAGGCGCCGGAGACACTCGAGGTCAAGGGCCCGAGGCTGCACAAGGCCGGTGAGGCCGGCTACCGATGAGCGGCGGAGGAGACGGCGAGACCGGGGCCGCCGCCGGCGAAAAGCGCATCATGATCCTTGGCACCGGTGGCATCTCGCATCGCCATGCCGAACATTTCCTGTCGATTCCCGGTTGCCGGATTGTGGCGGCCTGCGACACCAATGGCGAAAGAGCCCGCGCCTTCGCGGACATGCATGCCATTCAAAAGTCCTTCGACAGCCTCGGCGCCGCGCTCCAATGGGGTGAGTTCGATGCCGTAGTCAACTCGACGCCCGATAACGTCCACAAGCCGACGACGCTGGAAATTCTGGCGGCGGGCAAGGCGGTCTTTTGCGAAAAGCCGCTGGCCGTCAACGCCGACGACGCTTTCGAGATGGCCGAGGCGGCCGAGCGGGCGGGACTAATCAACATGGTCAACCTCACCTACCGCAATGCCCACGGTATCCAGATGGCGCGGCGGATGATCGAAGCGGGCGAAATCGGCACGGTCCGCCACGTCGAGGCGAGTTATCTGCAGAGCTGGCTGACCGGTCAGCATTGGGGGGACTGGCGCATCGACGAGCGATGGCTGTGGCGCCTGTCGACCGCGCACGGTTCGAAGGGCGTGCTTGGCGATATCGGCATTCACATCCTCGACTTCGCCACCTATGGCACCGGCCTCGACATCGTCGCCCTGCAGGCACGGCTGAAGACCTTCGACAAGGCGGAGGGCGGGGCCATCGGCGCCTACAAGCTCGACGCCAACGATTCCTGCGCCATGACGGTGGAGTTTTCGAACGGCGCGCTCGGAGTCGTCCATATGAGCCGCTACGCCACCGGTCGGGCCAACGATCTCGATCTGACCATCCACGGCGACAAGGGCGCCCTGAAGATCTGGGCGAACCAGACCGATTCGATGCTGCGGGTCTGTCTCGGGTCGGATATCGAGACCCAGACCTGGAAGCCGCTCGAGTGTCCGCCGACACCACGCAACGCCGACCGGTTCGTCATCGCGCTCTTGTCGGGGGTCAATGGCGAACCGGATTTCCGCCACGCCGCCGAGGTCCAGAAGTTGCTCGACCTGTGCTTCGTGTCGGATGCTGAGCGACGGATGCTGCCTGTCGGCTGACGGGGAGCGGGGCGGCGCGACGATCGGCCGCCCCGAACCGAACTCAATCCATATACTGGCCGCCATTGGCCGACAGGGTCGAGCCGGTGATGAAGCCGGCGTCGTCGGAGGCGAGGAAGACCACGCAGCGGGCGATTTCGTCCGCCTCGCCCAGCCGGCCGACCGGAATCTGCGGCAGGATGTGCTTTTGCATGACGTCGTCGGAGATCGTCGCCATCATGTCGGTGTTGATGTAGCCGGGGCAGATCGCGTTGACGGTGATGCCCTTCTTGGCGCCTTCCAGCGCCAGCGCCTTGGTGAAGCCGATGTCACCGGCCTTGGCGGCGGAGTAGTTGGCCTGGCCGGCCTGACCCTTCTGGCCGTTGATCGACGAGATGTTGATGATCCGGCCGAAATTGCGCTCGCGCATGCCCTCCCAGACCGGGCGCGTCATGTTGAACAGGCCGGATAGATTGGTGCCGATGACCGCCTGCCACTGCTCCGGCGTCATCTTGTGGAACATGGCGTCCTTGGTGATGCCGGCATTGTTGACCAGGATCTCGACCGGGCCATGTTCGGCCTCGACCTTGGCGATCCCTTCAGAGCACGCCTCGAAGGACGACACGTCCCATTTATAGACCGGGATGCCGGTGTCGTCCTTGAAGGCGTTCGCCTTCTCGTCATTGCCGGCATAGGTGGCCACCACCGTATGACCCGCCGCCTTCAACGCCTTGGAGATCGCCGCGCCGATGCCGCGCGAGCCTCCCGTCACGATCGCTACTTTGCCCATGTATTTCCTCCCGTTGCGTGTCCATGCCGGCATCAAACGGGCGGACCTCCATCCGCCCGTCGGCTGTTGCTATCGTCGTCCTACATTCGCTCGAAGCACATGGCGACGCCCATGCCGCCGCCGATGCACAGCGTCGCGAGGCCCTTCTTGGCGTCGCGGCGCATCATCTCGTGGATCAGCGTGTTGAGGACCCGGTTGCCCGACGCGCCGATCGGATGGCCGATGGCGATCGCTCCACCGTTCACATTGACGATGTCCGGGTTCCAGCCGAGATCCTTGTTGACCGCGCAGGCCTGCGCCGCGAAGGCCTCGTTGGCCTCGACGAGGTCGAGATCCTCGACGCTCCAGCCGGCCTTTTCCAGCGCCTTGCGCGAGGCCGGGATCGGGCCGGTGCCCATGATCGACGGGTCGACGCCAGCGGTCGCCCAAGAGACGATCCGCACCAGCGGGCTGAGCCCGCGCCGCGCGGCCTCGGCCTCGCTCATCAGCACCGTCACCGCGGCGCCGTCATTGATGCCGGAGGCATTGGCCGCCGTGACCGAACCCTCCTTGTCGAAGGCGGGTCGCAGCTTCTGCACCTTGTCGAGCGTGGTGCCATGCTTGATGTACTCGTCGTCCTCGACGATGGTGTCGCCCTTGCGGCCCTTGACCGTAAAGGGGGCGATCTCGTCCTTGAACCGACCGGCCTTCTGGGCGGCCTCGGCCTTGTTCTGCGACTTCACCGCGAATTCGTCCTGCATCTCGCGGGTGATCTGCCACTGGCGCGAAACATTCTCGGCGGTGGTGCCCATGTGATAGCCGTTGAAGGCGTCGAGCAGCCCGTCCTTCAGCATGGTGTCGATCAGCTTCAGGTCGCCCATCTTCTGGCCGGAGCGCAGATGCGCGGCGTGCGGCGCCATCGACATCGACTCCTGGCCGCCGGCGACGATCACCTTGGCGTCGCCGCAAGCGATCTGCTGCATACCGATGGCGACGGTGCGCAGTCCGGAGCCGCAGAGCTGGTTGAGCGCCCAGGCGGTCGTCTCCTTCGGGCAGCCTGCCAGCATCGCCGCCTGGCGGGCCGGGTTCTGACCCTCGCCGGCGGTCAGGATCTGCCCCATGATGACCTCGTCCACCTCGCCTGCGTCAACCTTGGCCCGCGAGAGCGCCTCGCGGATCACGGCGGCGCCCAGCTCATGGGCGGGCACGGTCGCGAAGGCGCCGTTGAACGAGCCGACCGGCGTGCGCGCGGCCCCGACGATGACGACCGATTGTCCGTTATTCATGGCATGTCCTTCTCTGGAGATGAGCGCCGCGCCGAATCCGGTGCCGTTGGTTCAGATGCAGATAGGGCGCCGTGGCACTTTTCTCAGTTGTCGCAGAGGCGGTTCGCGGCTGTCAAACCCGCTTTGCCGGTTCCCCTCGCTGCCCCCAATAGCCGAAAGGTTTGGAAAGCGCCCGGTTTTGTGCCTATCATTTAGGCGGCGCAACGAAGCAGTTGCACAAAGCGTCCTCGGGGCGCCGACGGTATCGTGGACAAGGGGTGAGGCATGGCCAAGAATTCGGACGTAACGGTCATCAAGAAATACGCCAACCGTCGGCTCTACAATACCGGCACCAGCACGTATGTGACGCTGGAAAACCTGGCGGCGATGGTCAAGAGTAACGAGGAATTCGTCGTCCAGGATGCCAAGTCCGGCGAGGACATCACCCATTCGGTGCTGACCCAGATCATCTTCGAGCAGGAAAACAAGGGCGGGCAGAACCTGATGCCGATCGCCTTCCTGCGCCAGCTTATCAGCTTCTATGGCGACCAGATGCAGATGGTCATTCCCGGCTATCTCGAGCAGACGATGAGCGCGTTTACCCGCGAACAGGAAGGGTTTCGCGACAAGATGGCCGGGCCCATGGCCCAGTCGCCGATCAAGATGATGGAGGCGCAGGTCGTCCGCAACACCGAGATGTTCCGGAAGGCCATGGCGGTGTTCAACCCTTTCGTCGCGGGGGCGATGGGCGAGGCCGGGAAAGGCGAGGGCGCGCCGGCGCAAGGCTCGGACAGCGACGCGGCGTCCGGCCAGGAGGACCTGAAAGCGATGCGCCAGCAACTCGCCGAAATGCAGAAGCGCATCGAGGCCATCGACGGCAAGAAGAAGGGCTGAGGCCTCGCGTTCCGAGACCGGAAACGCTTCACGCCAGCTTCCTTGATTCCCAAACGCGAAAAAGGCCGGTTGCTGAAACCGGCCCTTTTTCGATTCTGCTTCAGGATCTGGCTGCGCCATTCCGGCGCAGGAGCCGACATCCGCAATGTATTGCGGCCGCCCTCACGCCATCATGCCCAGACACTGATTTGCCGCGTGCGCCCGATGACGCATGGCGCCAGCTTCGGTGTCAGGCTTTTTCCTTGATCGTCAGGATCTGACGACCGCGATACATGCCGGTCTTCAGGTCAACGTGGTGCGGCCGGCGCAGCTCGCCCGAATCCTTGTCCTCGATGTAGGTCGGCGCCTTCAGCGCATCCATCGAACGGCGCATGCCGCGCTTCGACGGGGATGTTTTGCGTTTGGGTACGGCCATGTTCTGCTCCGTTCGGGCTGTCGGGCGATGGCCCGCGAGGCGCATCGGCGACGTCAGTCTGGTCTGTTGCGCGCCAATGCCAGGAAACGTCCCGCTTCTTCGCGCCGCGCTTTCACGTCCGAAGCCACTGCGATCACGCTGCGATCGCGGCAAGGCTTCACCATGACGGGAATTCGAGGGTGCCCATAGCAAAGCCAAGCGTCTTTGGAAAGGGGGCGAGGTGAAAACCGTCAGCTCACCTTCGCCGGTTTCAGGCAGCCGATATAGTCGCCGGACCGGCTTGCGAGGCGTTCGACGCGGCGGGCCAGGCGATCGAGGCTCTTGCTCGGGTTGGCCGGGCTGCGTGCTCCCGGAGCCGGCAGAGTGACGGCGAGGAGCGCGGCCTGGCGGGCGTTGAGTTCGGCGGCGGAGCGGCCGAAATAGTGCTGGCTCGCCGCGCCGACACCGTAGACGCCAGTGTCCCACTCGACGATGTTGAGATAGATTTCCATCATCCGCCGTTTCGACAGGATCGCGTCGGCGTAAAGTGCCAGCGGCGCTTCCAGTCCCTTGCGCAGATAGGACCGCCCGTTCCACAGAAACAGGTTCTTCACCATCTGCATCGGGATGGTCGAGGCCCCGCGCGTTTCCTCGCCCGCCAAGGCCTCCTCGACGACGGCGCGCATTTCGCCCCAATCGATGCCGCGATGCCGGCAGAACTGCCCGTCCTCCGACATCATCACCGAATAGACGATCACGGGAGCGACATCGTCGATCGAAACCCACTCGCGGAGCATCGGCCGAAAGGTGAAATGATCGGCCAACATGAGCGTCGAGATCGGATGCACTGCGCGGATGGAATAGACCGGTGTCAGGACGAGCGGAATCGTCCCAAGCAGCAGAACAATCAGGAAAGCGCCGGCAAAAATACGGCGCATCAGAGCGGACCGCCGCAACAGGCGCCCGGACTATCCACGATGCGGAGGCGACGGCGAAGGCTCATGAAGAGCGTTCTAGCCGGGTCGCCGCGGAGCCGCAACGCCACTTTGCTTGACCGGCGGCGCGACATGGGCAAAGCCGGGCCGCGACGTTGGGGAGCAGGGATACGCGAATGAGCGCGAGTGATTTCGAAACGCGGCTGGCCGCGTCGGCAAAGGCGATCGAGGCCTCTTTGACGCGCCGCCTCGGCGGCTCGGACCGGCTGCTGGCGGCGGCGCCCGAGCGGCTTCTCAGGGCGATGCGCCACGGCGCACTCGACGGCGGTAAGCGGCTGCGGCCGTTTCTGCTTGTGGAGAGTGCTCGCCTGTTCGGCGCCGATCCGGACGAGGCGCTCGGTGCGGCGACCGCGCTCGAATGCGTCCACTGCTATTCGCTGGTCCATGACGATCTGCCGGCCATGGACGACGATGCCATGCGGCGCGGTAAGCCGACCGTTCACAAGGCGTTCGACGAGGCGACCGCGATACTTGCCGGCGACAGCCTGTTGACGCTTGCCTTCGGTTTGATCGCCGATGAGGACGGCCTGTCGGCTTCGGCACGTCTCGGCCTCGTCGCGCTGCTCTCGCGCGACGCTGGGGCGGCGGGCATGGCAGGTGGCCAGGCGCTCGATCTGGAGGCCGAGGGGCGCACTTTATCGGAGGATGAGATAGCGACGATGCAGGCGATGAAGACCGGCGCGCTGATCGCCTGCGCCTGTGAGGCCGGGCCGGTAATCGCCGATGCGGCAGCGCCCGATCGTGCCCGGTTGCGGCGCTTCGGCGAGATCGTCGGGCTCGCCTTCCAACTTTCCGACGATCTCCTCGACGAGACGGCGGACGCCGCGACGCTCGGCAAGGCGGCGGGCAAGGACCGGAGCCGTGGCAAGAAGACGCTGCCCGCGCTGAACGGCATCGCCTGGACGCAAGATCGCCTCGCCGAACTCGTGGCGCAGGCCGAAGCGGAACTGGCGCCCTATGGCGACAAAGCGACGACGTTGGTCGAGGCGGCGCGGTTCGTGGCGGAGCGGACGCGTTAGCGGAGCGGTTGGCCCGGACTATATTCAATCGCGAATCCGCTTGACGGCCTGAGATTCTGGGAGGCTACTAGCTCTGTTTTCACCTGTGGAGGTCGCGATGAAGATCGTGGTCATTGGCGTGTTGGGAAGCGCTATCCTGTTTTCGTCGGCGGCTCAGGCGCAGAGCTGCTTTGACCTTTGGTACGAGAGAAACCTGATCTATGCCGAAAACGGCTACTGTTTCTCGACGAGTCTCGGCCGGCGTACCTTCGCAAGCTTCGACTGCTGGACCTCCAACCCCCGGCTGACGGCGGCCGAGCAACGGCGGGTTGCCGCCCTCAAGGCCGAAGAAAAGCGGCGTGGTTGCAAGGTCAATTGACGCGGGGCGCGACGCCTCGAATGCCGTACGATCCGGGTTCCCGAACGAACGGTTTCAGTTCTTCATTACCACGCAGGAGCCGCCGGCGCCGCGCAGTCGCTGGCAGAGCTGGTCGGCCTCGCCCCGCGTCTCGGCGCCGATCCGCACCGCGTAGATCCGAGCCCGCCCACCGGCGCGATCGCGCAGGACGAGCGGCGCCTTGCCGCCGAGGATCCCCGGATGGGCCGATTGTACGCGGCGAAACATCTGCATCGCGACCGACTGCTTCACATGGCCGGCGACCTGCACGCCCCAGGGTCGCATCGGGGCGCTTTCGACAGTGGCGAAGATCGCCCGCGTCTTCATGATGGGCAACCGGGCGCAGCTTTGCAGGAATTCGCGTTCGGCTTCGAGCGGTTTCGGCTCCAGTTCGTTGCCGTCTTCCTTGAACCAGTCGGCCGGACGAAAGGTGATGGCGTTGACGTATTCCTCGGTCTCCGACGGAAGCGATCCGCCATTCGCGACCCAGCCTTTCACCCTGTTGATGCCGCCATTGTAGGCGGCCGCGGCAAGCCCCCAATTGCCGAGTTCTGCCTTCAGGTCGCTGAGATAGAGCGCCGAGTGACGGATGGCTGAGACAACGTCGTAAGGGTCGGTGAGGCCGCGTTCGTCGGCCGTATAGGGCATGAACTGGGCAATGCCCTGGGCGCCGACGGGAGAGATCGCGCCGACGTCGAAGCGGCTTTCCTTCCAGATCAGCCGCGCGAAAAAATCCCGCGACATGCCGACGGCATCGGCGTTCGCGGCGATCAACTGGCAGATATCGGCGGAGACCGGCTTTGACGTCTGCAGCGCTGCGGCCTTTGCAAGGCTTTCACCGGGCGTGCGGCCCGGGTCGGCGACGATGCCCGGCGGTGTGGTCGGATAGGCGAGGGCGGGCAAGGTCAGCGATGAGCCGGCATCCTCACCGACCGGGGCGGCCCGAGTCGGCGTGATGGCGAGGATCCCGGCGGCGACGCTGAGGCAGGCAAGCCGAAATGGGAAAAGGTCGTCTTGCATCGGATTTATCCGCATCGGGTCGGCCGGCGCGCGGACGAACCGGCCCCGGCTACCCGTCACTATGACGAAGCGGCGGTCCGGCGGAAAGGCCGACGGAAGAACGCGACAGGATCCTGGCGGGGCGGCCGCCCGGTGGCGACTATTCCGCCGCCTGCTTTTCTCCGAAGCGGCGTTCGATATAGGCGGCGACCATCGCCTGGAACTCGGTCGCGATGTTCGGTCCGCGCAACGTCACGGTCTTCTTGCCGTCGACGAAGACGGGCGCGGCCGGCGTCTCGCCGGTTCCCGGCAGCGAAATGCCGATATCGGCGTGCTTGGATTCGCCCGGCCCGTTGACGATGCAGCCCATCACCGCGACGTTGAGCGCCTCGACGCCGGGATATTTCTCCCGCCAGGCCGGCATGTTGACACGCAGGTCCGTCTGAATCTTTTCGGCGAGTTCCTGGAAGACGGTCGAGGTGGTTCGGCCGCAGCCGGGACAGGCGGCGACGATCGGCACGAACTGGCGAAACCCCATCGTCTGGAGGAGTTCCTGGGCGACCTGCACCTCGCGGGTGCGGTCGCCGCCGGGTTCCGGCGTCAACGACACGCGGATGGTGTCGCCGATTCCCTCCTGGAGCAGGATGCCCATCGCCGCCGAGGACGCGACGATGCCCTTCGAGCCCATGCCGGCCTCGGTCAGGCCGAGGTGCAGTGCATGGTCGGTGCGGCGTGACAGATCGCGGTAGACAGCGATCAGATCCTGCACCTGGCTGACCTTGGCCGACAGAATGATGCGATCGCGCGCAAGTCCGGTTTCCTCGGCGAGCGCCGCCGAAAGCAGCGCCGACTGGATGATCGCCTCGCGGGTCACGGCGCGGGCCGAACGCGGCTGAGGCAAGTCGTTGTTGGCGTCCATCAGCCGGGTTAAAAGTGCCTGGTCGAGCGAGCCCCAATTGACGCCGATCCGCACCGGCTTGTCGTAGCGGATCGCCGTTTCGACGATCGCGACGAACTGCCGGTCCTTCTTCTCCTTGAAGCCGACATTGCCGGGATTGATGCGGTATTTGGCGAGCGCCTCGGCGCAGGCCGGATGGTCGGCCAAAAGCTTGTGGCCGATATAGTGGAAGTCGCCGACCAGCGGCACCGAGACACCCAGCCGGTCGAGACGTTCGCGTACTTTCGGCACCGCCGCGGCGGATTCGTCGCGATCCACCGTGATCCGCACGATCTCGGAGCCCGCCTCGGCAAGGGCGGCGACCTGCGCCACCGTCGCGTCGATGTCGGCGGTGTCGGTGTTCGTCATCGACTGCACCACGACCGGCGCGTCGCCGCCGACCACCACACCTGCAACATCGACCCCGACGGTGCGGCGGCGCGGTGAAGGATCGGCGTCGACGGTGACGATAGAAGGCTGAACGGTCATGGCGAACCCTGAGGACATGTGCTTTCCACCTGCGAGGTGGCGTCTTGGCGCCGGCTTGTCAATTCGGTCGGCCACCGATTGCGGAACGCGAAGGCCCTGCCGGTTTCACCCTGCTGGCAATGTTCGTCGCGACCGGCGGATTTGCTCCGGCTTAACCAACAGCATCATTTGCTTTCTTCGACGGGAACCCAAACGGCGTTCAACGGTTTGTGATGGTGACTGTTGTCAAAAAAACGATCGGACCTCACCATGAGCATCGGTACTATCCTTCTCGTCATCCTCATTCTCCTCCTCATCGGCGCGCTGCCGTCGTGGGGCTATTCGCGCGGCTGGGGCTATGGCCCGTCGGGCATTCTCGGCCTGATCGTCGTCGTGATCCTGGTCCTGCTTTTGCTCGGACGGATCTGACGGCCATAGCCTGACTGGTCACGAATATCAGGGGACCGGCTTCGTGCCGGTCCCCGTCCGTCGTTGCGCGTTGCCATGGTCGGCGCCGGCCATCAGGGCCGACATCGCGAGAATGACCACCAGTAGAGTCGACATCCCCAGGAATACGGCCGGGAAGCCGAAGCGATCCGCCAGCGCGCCGATCGCGGCGGGGGCGATCAAGATGCCGGAATACCCAAAGGTCGTCGCGATCGCGATGCCGATGCCCGGCTTCAGCCCATCGATATTGCCGGCTGCCGAAAAGGCGATCGGCACGATGTTGGACAGGCCGACGCCCAGCAGGGCGAAACCGGCGAGGACGGCGGGAAGATTGCTTACAGCGCCGATCAGCACCAGACCCGATACCGCAATGATGAGGGATAGGCGCACAGTGCCGACAGCGCCGATCCGGTTGCGAATCCTGTCGCCGGCGAAGCGGAACAGGGCCATCGCGGCCGAAAAAGCCGCGAAGCCGAACCCCGACGCGGCGATGTCGACGTTCAGATCCTGGCGCAGATAGATCGCGCTCCAGTCGATCGCCGCGCCCTCCGGCACCATTGCGAACAACGAAAAAATACCGATCGCCAGGGCCGTGGCGAGAGCCGTGCGATCCCGCCTCGCGGCCGCGATCAGGCCGGCCAGCCCAGCCGCCTTCTGGTCGTCGTCGATCGGGGCGGCTTGCCTGTCTTCCAGCATGTGCCGCCATACGGGCCAGAGCATCGCGAGGGCAAAGCCGCCGACGAGGAGCGTGTGTCCGACCGGCCCGATCGCTGCGATGACGGCGCCGCCAGCGCCGGCTCCGACAAATCCGCCGATCGACCAGAAGCCATGAAAGGACGACATGATCGCCTTGCCGGCACCGCGCTCGACGGTGACGGCGTTGGCGTTCATCGCCACATCCATGCCGCCCAGCATCATGCCGTAGAAGAAGATCGCCAGAGCGGCGAGTGGCACTGTCGGCGCCAGCGCCAGCAACGGCAGGGCGAATGCCAGCAGCATTTGCGTTATGAGCACGGGTCGCCGCGAGCCGCCCTTGGCGATTGTCATGCCGATCAGCGGCATCGCGGTCATGGCGCCGAGCCCGAGCACCAGAACGAACAGGCCGAGCGTCGACTGGGAGATGGCGAGCCGGTCGGCCAGCACCGGCACCTGCGGCGCCCAACTGCCGAGCACGAAGCCGTTGACGAAAAAAGCGATGGCGGCGGCGATGCGCACACTCGGCATCGTGAAGAACAGCCTGTTGACCCAGCCGACCGCGATCCGCCGCCCATGATTCAAAGTGACAATCCCCGGAAGACCCGCACGACGCTTATTCCCCGCGCAGATAGGCATGCCAATAAGACAAACCGATGAGACCACCGCCGATCATATTGCCGATCGTCACGAACAGAAGGTTCCAAAGGAACCAGCCGACGGTAAGCCCGGCAAACGCATCCGGTGTGGACGCCGTCGTCGTCCAGAACTGTTCGCCGGCGAACCACTTCGTCATCAGGCCGATCGGTATGATGGACATGTTGGCGATCGAATGCTCGAAGCCCGCGGCGACGAAGGTCGAGATCGGCCCGACGATCGCGAGGATCTTGCCCTGCACCGTTCGCGCGGCGAGCGCCAGCCAGATGGCCAGACAGACCAGCATGTTGGCAAGAATTCCCGCGGCGAAATTGGCGTAGAAGGTGTCGCCGGTCTTTCCCGAGGCGACCTTGAGCGCGTTGAGACCCACGGCACCATCGCCGATCATGTAGCCACCGGCAACGACGAACAAAATCGCAATGATCAGCGATCCGACGAAATTCCCGGCATAGACCATGCCCCAGAACCGCCACATCGTGGCGCGGTCGAGCGTGTGGCGTACCCGTTGAATCACCAGCATCGTGTCACCAGTGAAAAGCTCCGCCCCGGCGACGACCACGAGGACCAGGCCGACCGAGAAGGCGACACCGCTGAACAGACGCGATAGCCCGAACAGGCCATCATTGCCCGCGCCGGTTACAAGGTAGAAGATCGAGCCGAAGGCAATGTAGAAGCCCGCCAATATCGATAGGACGGCGACGTCGATCGCCGGCTTCTTCACCTTCCCAGACAGATAAACGACCGCGTTGGCCGCCGTTTCCTCCGGCGAGCGATCGCCCACGCCGGAGAATGTCGATCTGGTATCCGTCTTCTGATCCTGCATCGAGACCATCGTTGTCGTCCCCGTTGGAGCGCATCAGGCCCAACATGAACACTGCGGTTCCCAGGGCAATGACGATGGGCGAGATCGGCTACTATTGCCCGTAGACCACCAGCAGGTCCTTGGCGTCGATCTGGGCGCCGGCGGTGACATGCACAGCCTCCACCGTGCCGTCCCGCTCGGCGTGCAGCGCCGTTTCCATCTTCATCGCCTCGATCGACAACAGGACGTCGCCGGCCTTGACCGCCTGGCCCGGCGCAACGGCCAGCGTCGAGACGACGCCTGGCATCGGCGCGCCGACATGATTGGCGTTGCCAATCTCGGCTTTCGGCCGGACCGCTGCGCCAGACGCGCCGTGGGCGCGATCGGGCACCTTGACCCGCCGCGGCTGGCCATTGAGCTCGAAGAACACCGTCCGCATGCCCTTCTCGTCGGTCTCGCCGAAGCCGAGGCAGCGGATGACCAGGGTCTTGCCGCGCTCGATGTCGACGAGAACCTCCTCCTCCTGGTCCATGCCGTAGAAATAGGAGGGCGTCGGCAGCATCGAGACCGGGCCGTAGAGTTCCTGGATCGCGGCAAAATCAGCGAAGACCTTAGGATACATCAAATAGGAGGCGAATTCCGGGTCGCTCACCGGCCGCTCGAGCTTCGTCTCGATGGTGGCGCGCTCGGCATCGAGATCGGCCTCGCCGAGCAGCGAGCCGGGCCGCACGGTGATCGGCGTCTCGCCTTTCAGCACCTTCGCCTGGATATCCGCCGGCCAGCCGGACGGCGGCTGACCGAGGTCGCCACGCATCATCGCCACTACCGAATCGGGGAAGGCGAGATCCTTGGCCGGGTCCAGCACGTCGGCGACGGCGAGATCCTGACTGACCATCATCAGCGCCATGTCGCCGACGACCTTGGACGAGGGCGTCACCTTGACGATGTCACCGAACATCCTGTTCACGTCGGCATAGGTCTGGGCGACCTGGTGCCAGCGCGCCTCGAGGCCGAGCGAGCGGGCCTGCTCCTTCAAATTGGTGAACTGCCCGCCGGGCATCTCATGCAAATAGACTTCGGAAGCGGGACCCTTCAGGTCGCTCTCGAAGGCCGCGTACTGGGCCCGCACCGCCTCCCAGTAGAAGGAAATGCGCCGGATCGCGTCCGCCGACAGGCCCGGATCGCGATCCGTCCCCTTCAACGCCTCGACGATGGAGCCGAGGCAGGGCTGCGAGGTGTTGCCGGAGAAGGCGTCCATCGCCGCGTCCACCGCATCGACGCCGGCCTCGATTGCGGCGAGCACGGTGGCCGCGGAAATGCCGGAGGTGTCGTGGGTGTGGAAGTGGATCGGCAGGTCGGTCTCCTCGCGCAGCGTCTTGAACAGGACGCGCGCTGCGGCGGGCTTCAACAGTCCCGCCATGTCCTTGACGCCGAGGATGTGGGCGCCGGCGGCCTCCATCTCCTTGGCGAGAGCGACATAGTATTTGAGGTCGTATTTAGCCCGGTTCGGATCGAACAGGTCGCCGGTGTAGCAGATCGCGCCCTCGCAGAGCTTGCCGGCCTCGCACACGGCATCCATCGAGACCCGCATGTTCTCGACCCAGTTGAGGCAGTCGAACACGCGGAACAGATCAACGCCGCCCTTCGCCGCCTCGGAAACGAAGCGCTTGACGACATTGTCGGGGTAGTTGGTGTAGCCGACGCCGTTGGAGCCGCGCAGCAGCATCTGGAGAAGGATGTTCGGCGCCCTTTCGCGGATCAGCGCGAGCCGCTCCCATGGATCTTCGGTGAGGAAGCGCATGGCCACGTCGAAGGTCGCGCCGCCCCAGCATTCGAGGCTGAGAAGCTGCGGCAGGGCGCGCGCATAGGCGTCGGCGATGGCGACGATGTCGTGGGTCCTGACGCGGGTCGCCAGCAGGGATTGCGGCCCGTCGCGCATCGTCGTGTCGGTGATCAGGACCTGCGGCTCGGCGCGCATCCATTCGGCGAAACCTACCGGGCCGAGGGCCTCGAATTTCTGGCGGGTTCCATCGACGATCGGTGCCTTGAACAACGGCGGCACCGGGACGACCTGCCCTTCGACGGGGCGAGGCCGGTGTTTCGTCTCCGGATGGCCGTTGACCGAGACGTCGGCGAGATAGGTCAAGAGCTTGGTGGCGCGGTCGCGGCGCTTGACCTGGCTGAACAGCGCCGGCGTGTCGTCGATGAACTTGGTCGTGTAGGTGTTGTCGCGGAACTTCTCGTGGCCGATGATCGCCTCGAGAAAGGTCAGGTTCGTCGCCACGCCGCGAATGCGGAACTCGCGCAACGCCCGGTCCATGCGGGCGATCGCCTCCTGCGGCGTCGGCGCCCAAGCCGTCACCTTTTCCAGCAGCGGATCGTAAAAACGCGTGATGACGGCGCCCGAATAGGCGGTGCCGCCGTCGAGGCGGATGCCGAAGCCGGTCGCGCCGCGATAGGCGGTGATGCGCCCATAGTCGGGAATGAAGTTCTGTTCCGGATCCTCGGTGGTGATGCGGCACTGCAGGGCATGGCCGTTGAGCTTGATGTCCTCCTGGCGCGGCACGCCCGATTCCGGCGTGCCGATCGCGGCGCCGTCGAGGATGTGGATCTGCGCCTTGACGATGTCGATGCCGGTCACCTCCTCGGTGACCGTGTGCTCGACCTGGACGCGCGGATTGACCTCGATGAAATAGAAGGCGTCGGTGTCGGCATCCATCAGGAACTCGACGGTGCCGGCGCCGACATAGCTGGTGGCGTCGGCGAGCTGGCGGGCGTATCCGGCGATCTCGCGCCGCTGGGCGTCGTTCAGATACGGCGCGGGCGCGCGCTCGACGACCTTCTGGTTGCGGCGCTGGATCGAGCAATCGCGCTCGAACAGATCGACAACGTTGCCGTGGGTATCGCCGAGAATCTGCACCTCGACATGACGGGCGCGCTCGACGAGTTTTTCGAGATAGACCTCGTCCTTGCCGAACGCCGTCATGGCCTCGCGCTTGCCCTCGATCACCTCGCGCTCGAGGTCCTTTTCGGCGCGGATCGCGCGCATGCCGCGCCCGCCGCCGCCCCAGGACGCCTTGAGCATGACCGGATAGCCGATTTCCGCGGCCATCTCGCGGACCTTTGCCATGTCGTCGGGCAGCGGCTGGGTCGCCGGCACGACGGGCACGCCGACCTCGACGGCCAGATTGCGCGCGGCGACCTTGTTGCCGAGCCGGCGCATGGTGTCGGCGGTCGGGCCTATGAAGACGATGCCGGCCTCGTGGCAGGCATCGACGAATTCCGGACTTTCCGACAATAACCCGTAGCCCGGATGGATGGCGTCGGCGCCGGACAGCCTGGCGACGCGGATCACCTCCTCGATCGACAGATAGCTCTCGATCGGTCCCATATCCTTGGCCAGATGCGGGCCACGCCCGACCTGATAGCTCTCGTCCGCCTTGAAGCGGTGGAGCGCCAGCTTGTCCTCCTCCGCCCAGATCGCAACGGTTTTCAGACCGAGTTCGTTGGCGGCACGAAAGACGCGGATGGCGATTTCGGATCGGTTGGCGACAAGGATCTTGCGGATAGCCAAGGACTGCTCCTCCTACTAAAGTCGCGCGACTTATAATCGCTTTCGCCGATCGCTCAAGATTGCGGTGGCGCAGCATGTTTCGCAAGTGCGAAGCGCCGCGATGCCCTCGTGTCAGCGGTTGCGAATCAGCGGAATGCGGCTCGGCCAGCCGAAGCGCTGCTCCTCGCGCACCAGGGTGAAGAGACCGGAGACGCCAACCAGCGCCATGCCGACCATCGCGAGACCGTCCGGATATTCGCCGAAGAAGGTGGCGCCGATGACGGCGGCCCAGACGATCTGGCTGTATTGGGTGGGGGCCACCCGGGCGGCGGGCGCGAGCCGGGTGGCGAAAACGATGAGCAGATGGCCCATGCCGGCGAACACGCCGCCGAGCAGGAGAACCGGCCACAGGGCGGGTCCGGGCGTTTCGAAATTCGGGATCATCAACACCCCATTGACGACGATCCCGGCGACGAGAACGGCGCCGATCAGGGTGATCCGCCGCTCGGATGGGCCGAGGACGCGCAGGATGATGACGGTCGCCGCGCCGCAGATCGCGACGAGGATGGCGGCGAAATGGCCGGGCAGGATTTCCCGGAAGCCGGGCCTGACGACGAGCAGGACCCCGATGAGGCCGCCGAAGACGGCGAGCCAACGCCGCCAGCCCACGGGCTCCTTCAGCACGACACGGGAAAACACCGTCACGAAGATCGGCAGAAGAAAGATCAGGGCGTAGGCCTCGGCCAGCGGCAGAGTGGTGAAGGCGATGACACCGCCGATGCCGCCGAGCGTGCCGCTCAGCATCCGCAGCGCCAGCAGGCCGGGACGTTTGGGCACGAAGACGTTGCCCCAATTGTCTTCCGGGCGCTTGGTGAACAGCGCGGGCAGCAGGGCGAACAGCGATACGAAAAAGCCGATCTCGAAGATCGGCAGGTCGGAGCCAATCCACTTCAGGCTGGCGTCGGCGCCGGCAAAGGAAAAATAGGCGGCGAAGGCCAGGAGGATTCCGGCTTGCATGACTGACGATCCGAGAGGGCGGCGGGAGCCTGTCGCTATGTTAATCCCGTCTTATGATGCAACCGAATTCGCCGCGTTCGGAACGCGACCCAAATTTTTTCGCAGCCTGTGTCGCGATACCCACCTCCAGACGCGAAAAAAGGCAGCGAGGGGGAGCTGCCTTTTTCCGTCTGCATAGAGCGATCGAGGGGGGATGATCGCTTGGGGTGTCTGAATAATGCGGGGGCGTGAAAGAGGTTCCAAAAAAAATCGCGCCAGACAAAACTTTTTTCGCGCCCGCCAATCGGGAAGCCGGCGAGGCGGTTCGTTGGCCCCCCCCCCCGCGGGGCCGGCGGGGGGGGGTGTTGGGGGCCCCCCCGCCCCCCGGCCGAAGTCGTTGCAAATCAATGCAGAACCTTTTCCAAACGATGCGTGATCCCACATAGCGATACGCATGGCTGAATTTCCCCCTGTCCAAGAAACCGTCCGCTACGATGGGACCAATGTCACCGCCGTGCTCGGGCCGACCAACACCGGCAAGACGTTCCTGGCGATCGAGCGGATGGTCGCCCATTCGTCCGGGACGATCGGCCTGCCGCTGCGGCTGCTGGCGCGCGAAGTCTATCAGAAGGTCTGCGACCGGGTGGGGCCGGCGGCGGTCTCGCTGATTACCGGCGAAGAGAAGATCAAGCCGCCGAACGCGCGCTATGCCGTCTGCACCGTCGAGGCGATGCCGCGCGCGCCGAATACCGCGTTCGTCGCGATCGACGAGGTGCAACTGGCCGGGGACCTCGAACGTGGCCACGTCTTTACCGATCGCATCCTGCATGCGCGCGGGCGAGAGGAGACCCTGCTGCTCGGGGCGTCGACGATGCAGGGCGTCTTGCAGCGCCTGCTGAAGGGCGTCCAGACGGTGACGCGGCCGCGTCTGTCGAACCTCGTCTATGCGGGTTCCAAGAAGATCACCCGCCTGCCGCGCCGCACCGCCATCGTCGCCTTCTCCGCCGACGAGGTCTACGCC
The DNA here is from genome assembly GCF_036549495.1 of Aurantimonas sp. C2-5-R2. NCBI lineage: Bacteria > Pseudomonadati > Pseudomonadota > Alphaproteobacteria > Hyphomicrobiales > Aurantimonadaceae > Aurantimonas > Aurantimonas sp. C2-5-R2. Next base: position 9,906 of record NZ_JAZHLJ010000006.1, on the reverse strand, counting down.
ATCGCCGAACTGATTCGCCGTCAGCGCGGCGGCGCGGCGGTGGTCCTCGGCGCGCTCAGCCCACGCACCCGCAACGCGCAGGTCGCGCTCTATCAGTCGGGCGACGTCGATTTTCTGGTCGCGACCGACGCGATCGGCATGGGGCTGAACCTCGACGTCGATCACGTCGCCTTCGCCCAGGACTGGAAGTTCGACGGCTTCCAGTACCGCCAACTCACCGCTGCCGAATTCGGCCAGATCGCCGGTCGCGCCGGCCGGCATCTGCGCGACGGGACCTTCGGCGTTACCGGCCGGGTCGATCCGCTGCCGGGCGAACTCGCCGAGGCGCTCGAAGCCCACGTGTTTCAGCCGGTGCGGGTGCTGCAGTGGCGCAGCCGCGACTTCGATTTCGCATCCATCGCGGCGTTGAAGGACAGTCTCGAGCGGCCGCCGCCCTGTCCGGAACTGACGAAATCCCTGCCCTCGGTCGATCAGAGGGCGCTGGAGTACCTATCGCGCGATGCCAATGTTGCCGATCTCGCGCGGGGCCGGGAGCGGGTGGAGCTCCTCTGGGAAGCGTGCAAGCTTCCCGATTATCGCCGCATTGCTCCGGCGCAGCACGCCGAGATCATCGCAGCGATCTATGTCGATCTCGCCGTCCGCGGCCATGTCGCCGAAGACTATATGGCCAGCCAGGTCAATCGTGCCGATCGCACCGACGGCGACATCGACACCCTGTCCCAGCGCATCGCCGAAATCCGGACATGGACCTATATTTCCCACCGCCCGGAATGGTTGGCCGATCCGACACACTGGCAGGAAAAGACACGCGCCATCGAAGACCGTCTTTCCGACGCGCTTCACGACAGGTTGACGAAACGCTTCGTAGACCGCAGGACAAGCGTCTTGATGAAGCGGCTGAGAGAGAACGCGTTCATGGAAGCTGAGATCAGCGGCGACGGCACGGTCGTGGTCGAGGGCCACACTGTCGGGGAGCTGCAGGGGTTCAGGTTCACGCTTGACGGCAAGGCCGAGGGCCAGGACGGCAAGGCGGTGCGCGCGGCCTCGCAAAAAGCCTTGGCTGGCGAGTTCGAAAAGCGGGCCGAGCGCTTCGCCAACGCGCCGAACGGTGACATCGCCCTGGGCTCGGACGGATTGATCCGCTGGCTCGGCGCGCCGGTGGCCAGCCTTGCCGCGAGCGACGACCCGCTGAAGCCGAAAGTCGTCCTGTTCGCCGACGAACAACTGAGCGGTCCGGAGCGCGACAAGGTGGCGGCGCGGGCCGAGCGCTCCGTCACCTATCAGGTCTCGACGGTGCTGAAGCCGCTGGTCGACCTGAAATCGGCCGAGGGCCTTGAGGGCACCGCGAAGGGGCTCGCCTTTCGCCTGTCCGAGAATCTCGGCATGGTGCAACGCCGCGACGTCGCCGAGGAAGTCCGTTCGCTCGATCAGGACGCGCGGGCAGCGCTGCGGCGCTGCGGCGTGCGCTTCGGCGCTTATCACATCTTCATCCCGGCGCTGATCAAGCCGGCGCCGGCGGCCTTGCTGACGCTGCTGTGGGCGGTGAACAAGGATGGGCGCGAGCGGCCCGGCTATGGCGAGGTCACGCATCTATTGGCGACCGGCCGCACGTCGGCGGTTGCCGATCCGGCCATCGATCCGGTGTTCTTCGGCCTTGCCGGCTATCGGCTGCTCGGCCGTCGGGCGGTGCGGGTCGACATTCTGGAACGTCTCGCCGATCTGATCCGGCCGGCGCTGGCCTGGAAGCCGGGAACCGGAAAACGTCCCGAGGGCGGTTACAACGGCGCGCAATTCCTGGTGACGCCGGCGATGATGTCGATTCTCGGCGCAACCGCCGAGGACATGGAAGAGGTGCTGAAGGGCCTCGGCTATCGCCCCGACGGCATCGAGGCGGGCACGGTCGAAGCCGAGATCCAGCGTCTCGACGCCGAGACCAAAGCGGCCGAAGTGGCAAGCCGGGCCGAAGCCGAGCGCAAGGCGGCGGAGGCCGTCGCGACGCTCGAAACGCCGCAGCCGCAAGACGAATCCGGCGACGCCCCGGCCACGAGCGAAGCCGCGGGCGAACCGGCGGAGGAGCAACCGTCCGCCGAATCGAGCGATGGTTCTACCGCCGACGCAGTTGTGCCGGTGGCGGCGGTCGCTTCCGAGGAAGGCGCCGAGGGAGAGCCGACCGCCAGTGCGGCCGACCCGGTCGCAGCGGCCGGCGACACACCTGCCGCGACAAGTCCGGTGGAGTCGCCCGTGGCGGAAACGGCGCCGGACGAAACGGTGGTAGGCGAGCCGGCCTCCGAGTCCGATGGCGAGCCGGCCGCGCCGAAGCTCGTGCAGGTCTGGCGGCCGCAGCGGGCCGGCGGGCGGGCGGGCCATCGCCAGGGTCAGCGTGGCAAGGGCCGCGAGACCGGCGGCGGGGCGACCGCCCCGGAGCGCGGCCAGCGCATCGGCAAGGGCGACCAGAAAAGCGACGGCGGAACCGAGAACGAGCGCCAGGCCAAGGGGCGGCCGAATCGTGACTGGAAGGAGCGCGGCGAGCGCAAGGAGGGTGGCGGTGGCCGCCGCTTCGACAAGCCGCAGACCTCATACAACAAGCCGGTGCAGGCAAGGCCGCAGCGCGTCGACCCCGATTCGCCCTTCGCCAAGCTCGCGGCGCTCAAGGACAAGCTTGGCAAATAGTCCCGAAAGCGGTTCCGATGGCTGACGGAGCGGGGCAGCGCATCGACAAATGGCTCTTCTTCGCGAGAGTCGTTAAGTCGCGCAGCCTTGCCCAGAAGCTCGTCCAATCGGGCGGCGTGCGGATCAACCGCGACAAGACGACCAATGCGGCGCGTTTGGTGCGCGCGGACGACACGTTGACCGTGTCGATCCACGATACGGTTCGCATCTTGAAGATTCGCGACTGCGGCACCCGCCGCGGGCCGGCGAGCGAAGCGGCGGAATTGTACGAGGATCTGTCGCCGCCGGAGGAGACAACCAGGCGCAAGGATGCCGAGCTGCCCAAGGGCGGCTACATGCCGCCGAAACGGCCACCGAACAAGAAAGAGCGCCGCGCGCATGAGCGCCTGCGCTGGGGCTGAGCGGCCCCGGGGTTGATCGCGCCCGGCTGGTTCCGGCCAGGCGTCACCCGATGGCGACGGCTCAGTCGCCTTCGCCGGGCTCGGGCGAGAAGTATTTCTCGAACTTGCCTTCCTCGCCGTCGAACTTTTCGCCGTCGGCTGGACCTTCCCGCTTGATCGTGATGTTCGGCCATTTCTCGGCGTATTCGGTGTTGATCGTCAACCATTTGTCGAGGCCCGGCTCGGTGTCCGGCTTGATCGCCTCGGCCGGGCATTCCGGCTCGCACACGCCGCAGTCGATGCACTCGTCGGGATGGATGACGAGCATGTTGTCGCCCTCGTAGAAACAGTCGACCGGACAAACCTCCACACAGTCCATGTATTTGCACTTGATGCAGTTGTCGGTCACCAAATAGGTCATGACGGAACCTCGGTCTTGTCGGACCCCGTTCGGAAGGGGCCGGTCCTTGCGCGAGCGACAGTGCCGGCTCGAACGCCGGCGCATCCTCGTTTCGCCCGGACGTAACCGCTCGCTCGAAGGCTGACAAGGGCAAAGCATGTCGCGGCATGGGCACTTCGGCGGAATGGATTTCTACGCGCCGGGCAAACGCCGCCCGCGTCGCAGACGCCCCCCAGTTGTCGACGTCGCAGCGCGGGTATAAAAGCGCGCGCACGCCGTCCGGCTGGCCGGATCGCGGCGACCCTTTCGGGAGCTTCCCATTCTCCGAACCACCTTCCATACGGCGTCGATCTTCGGACTGGCCTTGGCCGGAGCCATGCTGGTTCCGGCGTTGACGGATTTCGCCAAGGCCAATGACGACTGGCGAATTTTCGTGTTTTCCGCCGTCCTCGTCGCGATCATCTGCATCCTCGTCGCCGCCGCCACTCGGGGCGAACGCGTTCCGTTCACGCCCCGCCTCGGCTTCCTGCTGGTAACGTCGGTATGGTTGGTTACCGCCGGCATCGGCGCCCTGCCGCTATATTTCGGCTCGGTCAACGTCAGCTTCGCCGGTGCCTTCTTCGAATCCATGTCCGGCCTGACGACGACTGGATCGACCGTGATTTCCGGTCTCGACGCACTCCCGCCGGGCCTTCTTTTGTGGCGCTCGCTGCTGCAATGGCTCGGCGGCATCGGCATCATCGGCATGGCGATTCTGATCCTGCCGTCGATCCGGGGCGGCGGTCTCTCCCTGTTCCACATGGAGAGTTCGGACAAATCCGAGAAGATCCTGCCGCGCGTCAACCAGTTGGCGGCCGGCCTGATGGCCGCCTATGCGGTGCTGACGGTGCTCTGCGTCATGGCTTATGCGGCCCTCGGCATGAGCTTCTTCGATGCCGTGAACCATGCGATGACGACGTTGGCGACCGGCGGGTTTTCGACCCACGACTCCTCGATGGGCTATTTCGACGACAACCGCATCCTGGCTGTATCCAGCCTGTTCATGGTGCTCGCCTCGCTTCCCTTCGTGATCTACATCCGGGCGCTGCTGCCGCTCCGGTTCCAGCGCTGGAACGATCCGCAGATTCCGGTTTTCCTGGCGACCTGCCTCGTGCTGAGCGTCGCTTTGACCGCTACCCGCCATGCTCTCAACGCGACGCCCTTCAACGAGGCGTTCGTCAGTTCGGCGTTCAACCTCATTTCGGTGATCACCACCACCGGGTTTGCGTCAGAGGACTATACGCTCTGGTCGAACGCCGCGACGGGCGTCTTCTTCCTCGCCATGTTCCTGGGCGGTTGCGCCGGGTCTACGGCCGGCGGGATCAAGGCCAACCGGCTGGTCATCCTCTTCCTCCTCGTCAAGGCCAGCGCCCGGGGGCTGTTCCGCCCGCACGCGATTCGACGCCTGCGCTACGGCAATCAGGAGGTGACGCCGGAATTGCTGCAGACCGTGACGCTGTTCGTCTTGTTGTTTTTCGGTGTCCTGCTGACCGGCACCGTCGTGCTGACCTCGCTCGGGCTCGACTTTCTGACAGCCTTTTCCGGGGCGCTGACGGCGCTCGCCAATGTCGGTCCGGGATTTGGCCAGATCATCGGCCCGGCCGGCAATTTCGGCAAATTCTCCGATTCGACGCTCTGGGTGCTCTCGGCAATCATGCTGCTCGGGCGGCTCGAGATCGTGACGGTTCTCGTTCTCCTCTTCCCCGCGACCTGGATCGATTGAACGTCGCGGAGCTTCTTTGACGCCGCGACGTTCGACGTCGCCGCACGAGGGTGGAGCCGCCGGTCGCAACGCCTCGCCTACCAGGGTGCCGAGAGTTCGAGACGAATGGTGATCCCGACTGGATTCGAACCAGTGACCCTCAGATTAGGAATCTGACACACGGTCATTGCAGCATAGGGGATAAAGCGAGCCGTGCGCCTATCATGCGCCTTAGGCGAAGATTGATGATGCGATCTTATCCATCGTACGCCGGTGGTCCTCACTAGGGAATAGATGTCCATATCGGTCCATCGTCACGGCCAAGGATGAATGCCCGGCGAATGTCTGAACGGTCTTCGGCTGTAGTCCGGCTTCGATCCATGTCGAAACAGCAAAATGTCGAAGAGAATGCCATCCGAACGGCGTAAGCTTCTTTTTCTTCTCACGGAATTTCGCCGCAGCCCTCTCCAACGTCGGCTTGAATCGGCGTTTCAGCATATTGTTGTGGCTTTCAAAATCCCCGCGGCTGTTGGGAAAGACAAGATCGTCGTCCTTCGCGAACTTAGACCGCAGGCGCCATTCTTTCATCGCAGTGACGACCGAAGAGCCAAGCGGCACGGCCCGCAGACCGGCCGCGCTCTTTGTCGTGTCCTCATTCCGCTTCGCGTCGACTCGCGTCTCAACAGTGACCTCGCCCTTGTTGAGATCTATGCGGCTCCAGCGGAGGGCGTGCAGTTCGGACGCACGCAAACCCGATGCGGCGGCGAAGACAATCCGCACCCTGAAGTCCTGGTCGGCCGCCCCCAGGATAGATGCCATTTCCTCCTTAGACGGTGGCACGATCTTCTTCGCACCCTCGTTCCTCTTGCCAATGACGCGAACGCCCCCCGCAACATTCACGGCCACCAAATCATTCGCGACGGCATGCAGAAGAACGCGGGAGAGCGTCCCGAGAATCTGCCTTGTGGTGGCTATGCCAACGCCGGAGTCTCGCAAGCGGTCACGGAACTCGCCTACGCCACGCGCAGTCAGTTGCGCTAGCTTAACGTCGCCGATGCCGCCGTCGAACTGGATCTTGTTTTTCCGGCCCGCCTTCGGGGCGATATAGTTCCACATGTGGGCGGTGGCATTGGTATAGTAGAGGGGCGTTACCCGCTCCCCGCGGTTCATGCGCCCTTCGAGGTGTCGGTCAAAGTCTTCGCATGCCTTGCGCACGGTGGTGTTTGCAGCCTCGGCGCGATAAGTGCCTTTTCCGATCTGGCCCTCGACCTCGACGCGCCTCGCCTCTGCATCACGCTTCTTCGCAAATTGCTCGCGGTGCCGAACGCCGTTCGCATCGATGTAATCGAGCTTCCAAGCTTCGTGCGTGCCACCCTTGTTCGTCCAGATGCGCTTCTTAATGACTGCCATGACTGACCCTCAGAAAAACGAGGCTCACATAACCATGGCGCACGATGACACGCAAGGAACAACCTTGACAAAATGCGTAGAATGTGCAATGGAGCAGACACATCTGTCCAAAACCATTTTTACCATTGTTCACAAACCCTGTCAAGCCACTTGGAGAAAAAAATGCAAGCTGCGAATGAGAACATCATTGAAGGCGATCTTTTGATCGGTGCAGGCGGGATAGCCAAGTTCCTCGGCGTGACTGCTAGGCAGGTCTACAAAATGACCTATGCCGGCGAGCTGCCGCACTTCAAAATCGGTGGAAGCGTCGCGGCTCGCCGGTCCTCGCTCACGCGCTGGATGGGCGAACAAGAGACAGACGGCCGCGCGGTGGCGTCGTGAGCCTCACCAATTATCAGCGCCGGCGCCTTCACATAGAAGACATTCACATTGGATCCACACGGCGCCCGTGCGACATGGACCGTGTCGCCGAGATCGCGGAGAGCATTCGCGATCTTGGCCTGATGAATGCGCCGGCGGTCTGCATTCGTGACAACGTGACATTGGACGACGGCGAGATGTCCGACCGGGTTCCAGTCCTGATTTATGGCAGACACCGCCTGCTTGCTTTGGAAGCCAACGGTGAGGCATCGGTCGAATGCGTTGTCTACGATGTTGACGATCTGCACGCCGAGTTGATGGAAATCGCCGAGAATCTCCACCGGTCGGAGCTAACTGCCCTTCAGCGCGACGAACAGGTCGCACGATGGATCGAACTGACGAGCGCGCGTCGGTCGCTTGCGGAAGGTGACGTACTTTCGCGTCAGGCTGACGCAAAACCTGGTCGACCAGAAGGCGGCGTCAGGGCCGCCTCTCGCGAGCTTGGCTTGTCAGAGGCCGACGCCCGACGTGCCGTGAAAGTCGCGTCCCTTTCTGGCGAGGCGAAGCAAGCTGCCGCAGATGCCGGCCTTGCCGATAACCGGACTGCCCTGCTCGCGGCGGCCCGAGAGGAGGGGCCGGATAAGCAGGTCGCGGCGATCAAGGGATGGGATGCGCGCCGCGAGATGGAGGCGGCGAAGGCCAGCCTTGCCCGCAAGAAGATGGCAGTACCTTCGGATTCCGAGTTCGGCGCTTTCGACGGAATCCGCGAGGAGGTGCACGCGGAATATGAATACCTGATTTTTGAGCTTCACGCCGAGGTTGAAGTTCTCAAGAAGAAGCTTGCCAAGGCCAAGGGCGAGATCTCCGCCCTACGCCGAAAGCCCGTTACGTAACAGACCCGCCAACCCCCGCCAACCACCACACCTCCCGAATCTCTCCTGAAAGGATAGCAGATGGACACCCCAGAAATCACAGAAGAGCAGGCCGAGGCGCTGCTTAATTGGTCCTATGCGATCGAGCGCGTGATCCGCCGCAGCACCGCCCTGGCAATCGCCATGAACGTCGGCCGCAATACACTGGCCCTTGGCCAATCCAGCGTGTCGCACAAGGAATATCAGCGCCGTTGCGGCGTCTGCCGGCGCACGGTGGATACGGCGGTAAAGTTGCTGAAAAAGCATCGCATCATCGCTCGCGTCGGCACTTCCGAGCATGGCTCGGCAATCTACCGGGCGAACTTCCAGAGCAGCGGCGCCAATGCGTTGGTATAGAGTCCGCGTCAGCGATAAAAACGCATGGCGGGAAGACCTACAGGAAGACCCGACGCTAACCGACCTTCAGAAACGGATGATCTCGATCGTTGCCCGGAATTGGGACAATTCCACCATGCGCGCCGAATGCAGCGGATCGTTCATCGCGGTAGGCGCCGGCACCACCGAAAAGATGGTGAAGAGGTATAAGCAGTCACTTATCGACAGCGGGCGCGTCGCCGTCAAACGCGCCGCCACCTACACCACGTCCACCCTTTGGAATGTGAATTGGTGGTTCAGAGGCAGCGCCTATATCCGGCATACCAACGGCGGGGAGCCCATTCTGGACTGCCGAAAGGTGGTCCCCAGCGATGCGCAAGAGGTGGTCCCCAGCGATGCGCAAGGGGGGTCCCCAGGGCTGCGTGGGGGGCAGCCCTGGGGTGGTCCCCAAGTAGGGACCCAATTCCATACTGAAGTATGTGATAAGCGCCCCTTGGTAGCGCACCCTTATACGGGTGCGCAGGGGACGCCAGAAGACGAAAAGAAAAACAAACCGAGCGCAACGCCCGCCGGCTTCGCGAAATGGAAAATCGTGCACGCGGAATGGCTGGACGAAAAAGGCAAGCCCGACGAGGACGGCGATAAATTCGTGGCCCACCTTCGCAGCGGGGCAAGCCGGAAATTCGTCATCCGCTGCGACATTGACAGCGACGATTACGCAAGCCTCGACCGGGCACTGACGATCGACGGCGAGGCCGGCCGGGTTATCGGCGCAATGGTGATGATGTCGACCAACCGGAGCGGCCCGAAGGAGTTCAGGCGGGCGGGTCCGATGGCGTGGGTAGGTGCCACCATCCTTTCAGGCGAGACCAGCGACGACGGTGGCGCTGTCGTCCGGCTTTCCTTCCACGACGAAGGCGGCGGGGATTCGGACCTGCATCTCTCCCCCGAGCAATCGGGCGCGCTCGCAGAGGCGTGCGGCGGCGAGGCGCAGGCTATCGGCCGGCGTATCCGCTATCGATGCCACCCCGACGACTCATTGGAGTTCCGGGCAGTTGCCACTGAAACGGTGGACGCATGAAAGCTGATTTATCAAAGGGGACCCAGCAATGATTGTCACCCTACAACCCCGGCCAGTCGATCAGTTTTTCCGCCACACCGTCAGCACGCCAACCGCCCGGCTTGCCTTCCTCACGGCTGCGGCCCGCAAGGCTATCGGCGAGGCCGAGGACGGCATGACGCTCGACGCGCTCGCCCGCGCCATGGACGCCACAGAAGCAGAGGCGCGGGACGCGGCGCAGGCCATTGGCAGCGCGGCCGTGTGGTATTGCTCGAGTCGAGGGTGGAGGATACGGATTCGCTCGCCGCAGGAACGGCGGCTGGTCGCGGCGAATGACAACCGTGCGGCGGCGTGATGGCCTGCCGCTTCGCGCACCCCAGGGGGTATCTCACATCTCTACAGCGTCGCCGGCCCGTACCCGCGTCCCCACAGGGAATTTTATATTTCCAAAATAGGAAATCGGGATTGGTGTGATTTAGCGGCGAGCGTGGCACGCGGCTGCAATGAATATAGGCCGGGACGCGGGAGATTGCAACAGCACCACGTTGCCGGGAACCAGATCGGTCGCCGGCAAGGTCACCCGCGTGCCGTCGCGCAGTACCGAGGCGTGCGCCGAGAGCATCGAGCGCACGGCGGCG
>NZ_JAZHLJ010000059.1:0-24733 GCF_036549495.1 Aurantimonas sp. C2-5-R2 | reverse complement strand
GAGACTGCGGGAACGGCAGGTCTTCACGGGCCAGGACATCCATGCCCAACACTAGATCTAGTGGGTGTGGGAATCAACCGGATAGGCAAGGGTGGTTCGACTTGCGACTATATTCGGCGAGGTTCATCATCGATTACACCCCGAGATGACCGGGAATACGCACATGACGGCGCACCACGTCGACGAACAACGGATCGCGCTTGGCGGCCCAGACCGCCGCGAAATGTCCGATGGCCCAAATCAGGATGCCGACCAGCCAGAGACGCAGACCGAGACCGACGGCTGCGGCCAGCGTTCCATTGGCGATCGCGACCGCGCGCGGTGCGCCGCCGAGAAGGATCGGCTCGGTCAGCGCGCGGTGGACAGGGATTGTGAATCCGGTAACGGGATCGGCATCGTTCATCAGATCACCGCCCCCCCCCCGCCGAAGGAGAAGAACGACAAAAAGAAGCTCGATGCGGCAAAGGCGATCGACAGACCGAAGACGATTTGGATCAGCCGCCGCGCGCCGCCCGAGGTGTCGCCGAAGGCGAGTGTCAGGCCGGTGATGATGATGATCATCACCGCGATGATCTTGGCGACTGGCCCTTCGATCGATTCCAAAATCGATTGGAGCGGCGCTTCCCATGGCATCGAAGAGCCCGCCGCATGGGCTGTGGTCGACAAAGTCACGGAAACGACAGCCGCAAGGCAGATCGTCTCGAACGAGCGGAGAAGTGGAATGGCATTTGGGAGCATCAATTGGATCCTTCTTCTGTTGCTGCTGTGAGCCGGTAATCGTCGGTCGGACCGAGGCCGTCGACGCGGGCGAGTTCGGAAAGGCGGCGGGCGGAGCCGCGGCCAGACAGAACCACGACCAGATCGATTGTCTCGGCAATCAAGGCGCGCGGAACGGTGACGACGGCTTCCTGGATGAGTTGCTCCATGCGGAGCAGGGCGCCTAGCGCCGTCCCGGCATGGATCGTGCCGATACCGCCCGGATGACCCGTCCCCCAGGCTTTGAGAAGATCGAGCGCTTCCGATCCGCGCACCTCGCCGATCGGAATGCGGTCGGGGCGCAAGCGCAGCGAGGACCGGACGAGATCGGAGAGGGACGCGACATTGTCCTTGGTGCGCAGCGCCACGAGGTTCGGCGCGGCGCATTGCAGTTCGCGCGTATCCTCGATCAGGACGACCCGGTCATCGGTCTTGGCGACTTCGGCTAGCAATGCGTTGGTGAGTGTGGTCTTGCCGGTGGATGTGCCTCCGGCGACCAAAATGTTGCGGCGTTCCGCGACGGCGCTGCGTAGCAAATCGGCCTGTGCGTCCGACAAGATCTTCGCTGTAACGTAATCGGCGAGCGTGAAGATGGCGACGGCGGACTTACGGATTGCGAAGGTGGGCGCGGCCACGACAGGAGGCAGAAGGCCCTCGAACCGCTCCCCCGTCTCAGGAAGCTCGGCAGAGACGAGCGGAGCACCGGGATGAACTTCAGCGCCGACATGATGGGCGACCAACCGGACGATGCGTTCGCCGTCCGCAGCGGACAGATGTTCATTGGTCGCGCAGAGTCCGTCTGACAGGCGGTCGATCCACAGCCGTCCGTCGGGGTTGAGCATCACCTCGACGATTTGCGCATCGTCGAGATATCCGGCGATCGCCGGACCGAGGGCCGTGCGCAGCATACGGCTGCCGCGTGAAACCGCCTCGGATTGTTGAAATGAAGTCGTCATGCTCGTCCCCGTGTGGAGGGACGTCACATGACGGCCCCGGATTGGGGACGATTAAAAGAACCGGAAAATAGGCATGCGCAACAGGGTCAAAGGCGTAGTAGTGCCCTGGCGTGGAAAGACAGGGAGACGGCGGGAGCGAAAATTTGAGCAGGAGCGATCTGGAAGTTATTCGCCTTTGGTTGGCGCAATATCCTCCGAAATCTCCTGGCGCAGCTTCGGTCCCTGCGCGACTCGTCGGCCTAGCGCAGCAACAAATGCATCATAACGCTTGCCGGCCTGTGCCTTCGCGGCAACCTGTCTGGGTTCCGGCAAAGGCGGTGTCGTCGCCAGCCAGAAACGGATAAATACCGCCAACGTCTCGACGGATATGCCGACGTCACGCTCCATCCGAGACATGCGGCGATCGATCTGATCGAGCCGCTTGGTTGTCGCGGCCTCCTGGCGGCCAGCGGCATCAGGCGACAGGAAAGTGGCGATCGCGGCTTCGGCGACCAGTGAGCGAGAGTGATCACGCCGGGCTGCATATTCAGCCAACGCGGTCATAATCTCCGGATCGAGATAGACGGACAAGCGCTGTTTCTTGCGTTGTTTCATCGCCCTGGCCTCACAGCTCGATACCGTCGTCAGGATCAAGCGAGGCACGTTGGGCAGCTTGGCGCGCCTGTTGGTCGAATTGACGGAGTTGCGCGGCTCGTTCTGTCGCCGGGCGTTCCACATCGGGTTCGAATTCATTGTCCATTGGCTTGGCCTTGTCCGGCGCGCTTGCTTGGGTCAGTTCGGCTTGTTTACGCTTCTCGTGTTGGGCATCGCCTTCTCCGTCGTAATCGGATTGCGTCTCCCGATCGGCAATGTCCGGTCGCGGCGGCAGCGGTTCGCCGCTCCAATCATCCATGCGCGCCTCTTCCGCCCGTTCCGGTAGAGGCGGCGCCAAAATGCGCGCCTGAAACTGCGCGTCCTCAAAATACCGCGCTTTCTTGGCCCGGATCGGGGGCGTACCCGCCACCATCACGATCTCGTCGGTGGGTGGGAGCTGCATTACCTCACCGGGCGTCAGCAGCGGGCGTGCCGTTTCCTGCCGGCTTACCATCAGATGGCCGAGCCAGGGTGAAAGCCGGTGCCCGGCATAGTTCTTCATCGCACGCAACTCGGTCGCCGTACCGAGCGCATCGGACACACGTTTTGCAGTACGCTCATCATTGGTCGCGAAGCTCACCCGGACATGACAGTTGTCGAGGATCGAATTGTTGGGTCCATAGGCCTTCTCGATCTGATTGAGGGACTGCGCGATCAGGAAGCTCTTGAGGCCGTAGCCCGCCATGAAGGCCAGCGCGCTCTCAAAGAAGTCGAGACGGCCGAGCGCCGGAAACTCATCCAGCATCAGAAGCAACCTGTGACGCCGGTCATGGCCAGCCAAGTCTTCCGTCAGTCGGCGGCCGATCTGATTGAGAATCAGGCGGATCAGCGGCTTGGTGCGGTTGATGTCGGAGGGCGGCACCACGAGGTAGAGCGTCACCGGGTCCGGACTTTCGACCAGATCCGCGATGCGCCAGTCGCAGCGCCGCGTTACCTTGGCAACAACGGGATCGCGATACAGGCCGAGAAACGACATAGCGGTGGAGAGAACGCCGGAGCGTTCGTTGCCGGACTTGTTCAACAGCTCGCGCGCGGCGCTGGCGATCACGGGATGCGGACCGGCGTCACCGAGATGGGCCGTAACCATCATGGCCCTGAGCGTCAATTCAATACCGCGTTTGGGATCGGACAGAAAATTCGCGACGCCGGCGAGCGTCTTGTCCGGCTCGGCATAGAGAACATGCAGGATCGCTCCGACCAGCAGCGCGTGACTGGTCTTCTCCCAATGGTTTCGTTTCTCCAGCGAGCCTTCGGGATCAACCAGTATGTCGGCGATGTTCTGGACGTCGCGCACTTCCCATTCGCCGCGGCGCACTTCCAACAAGGGATTGTAGGCGGCGGAATCTGCGTTGGTCGGATCGAACAGCAGCACACGGCCATGCCTGGAGCGGAAGCCGGACGTGAGTTGCCAGTTTTCACCCTTGATGTCGTGAACGATTGCGGAGCCGGGCCAGGTCAGCAGTGAAGGGATGACCAGACCGACGCCTTTGCCAGAGCGGGTCGGGGCAAAACAGAGCACATGCTCGGGTCCATCATGACGCAGATAGGCGTGATCGAATTTACCGAGAACCACGCCATCTGGATCGAACAAGCCGGCATTCTGGATATCGTGTTGCTCGGCCCACCGAGCTGATCCATAGGTGTCGACGTCATGCGCCTCTCGTGCGCGCAGGACCGACATGAAGATCGCGACGGCCACGACCAAGAACCCGCCTGAGGCCGCGATGAACGCGCCCTCAATGAAAATCGGCGGGGCATAGGCGTCATAAGCATACCACCACCAGAAGAAGGCCGGGGGATAATAGACCGGCCAACCGAGGAGCTCGAACCAGGGTTCGCCGAGCTGGGGTTGGAAGCCGAGGCGCAAGGCTGTCCACTGCGTCGCGGCCCATGTCGTCATGAGCACGATCATCGATACGACGATGATTTGCCCCCACAGGATTTTGGTCGCAGACATGTTCCTTTCCTTTCCCGGCGATCGCCGCCGCTACAGAGCCAGCCCCCGGTTCCGGCCGAAGTCCCAATCCACACCGCCGTTGCTGCGCGCGATGCCGGAGACATGCTTTCCGAGATGTTTTTCGACGGTCGGCGTCCAGGGTACGAGTTGGAAGCCGAGCCCGTCGTCGATCATGGCGAAGCGGCCGGAGGCGAGCGTGATGCGCCGCTGATAGGTGCCGGAAACGTATTCGCCGGTCGCCGAGGGCGTGTAGGGACGACCGATCTCGGCGGCGATCTTTTCGCCGGCGGCGTCCAGCTCACGTTTGCGCAGCGTGGTGAGCAGATCACGAGCGAAGATGATGCGTTGCCCTTGTCGTTTCGCGACACCTTCATCGATCAGATGATCGGCGCGGCGTTCGAGCGCGTCGCTGACTTCGGCGCCGAACCCGCCGCCACCGAACGGCATCGGTTCGCGAGCAATCGCCTGCCGGTCGAGCCATGTCGCACCGGTCGCCGTCACCTGGCGGTCAATGGCGAGATCCGATCGCACTGCGAGTGCCAGGCGTCGTCGACCCTTCGCATCGTCGAACCTGCGCAGCTCGACAATCGATCCGGGCGCGCTGTCTCCGGCGGCGTCGATGTGTGGGAGTCGGATATGATGGGTGCGGCCATCGACGCCGTCGATCACTGCAAAGGCCGTGCCCTTCAGTTCATCGTCGAGGCCGCGATCGACAAGCCGTCCGATGACGGGATCATCGAGGCTTTCGCCGGCGAGCACATAGTTCTTTGCTCCCCGTTCGATGCCGCGTTCGGTGAGACCGCGATGAATGCGCTTGATGATGTCGCCGCGTTCGCCGAGTTCGCGCAAGGTCGTCTCGGCAGTCTCGTCCATGATCCATTGGCCGGGGCTGAGTTGTTGCGCGAGGCCGAGGGATTCGAGTTTGCGCAGTCGCCCCACTTTGAGGGCATGGAATTCGTCGGGTTGATGGCTGGACGATGGCGCGAGATCGATGATGCCGTGCCGATCACCGTCTCGCGCAAGCTGCCGGTCGAGACTGGTCCAACGTTCGCTGTCGATCTGCCGTTCGAGCGTGTTGTGAATGTCGCGGTCGGTGCGGTAGCCGAGTTCTTGCGTGATCAGATCCTGAGCGCGGGCGCGCATTCCGTCCTTGATATAGTCGCGGGTTATGACGAGGTCTTCGCCGTCATCGGCGCGGCCTCTTGCGATCACATGAATATGCGGGTGCTCGGTGTTCCAG
Source organism: Aurantimonas sp. C2-5-R2 (assembly GCF_036549495.1). Lineage (NCBI taxonomy): Bacteria > Pseudomonadati > Pseudomonadota > Alphaproteobacteria > Hyphomicrobiales > Aurantimonadaceae > Aurantimonas > Aurantimonas sp. C2-5-R2. The sequence goes on along the minus strand of NZ_JAZHLJ010000059.1, from coordinate 19,191 downwards.
TGATCGACGCCGACCCAATCGAGCCTGGTGCCGAGATCCTTTTCCGCCTGGCGCATCAGATCGCGGGTGAAGCCCTTGAGGTCCGTCATGTCGACGGCATCCTCGGGCGAGACGATGAAGCGGAAATGGTGCCGGTCGTCCTGACACCGTTCCGCAAACTCCTTGGCGTCGATCTCGTCTTCGCCCGGTCCGAACGGTTGCGCTTTCTCTCCATCGCGGGTGACGCCTTCGCGGCGCAGATAGGAGAGATGGGTGGCGAGTGGCGCGCCGCGGTTATTATGACGGACGACGCGGGTCTTGATGACCGCGATGCGGGACCGACTTGTGACCCAGCGATTGGCCTGCACGGCGGCGCGCTTGCCGCGTCCGAAATAGGAACGACGGCCGGACGTGATCCTGCCCGAACGGGAGACGTGCCCGCCGGCGCGTTGAGCCGAGGCTAGCGCCTGGGCGATAAAGGGCCGCGCCCGCTGGCTGGAGGATGACCGGATGCGCCCGGGCCGGATGCGAAACTCGTCTTCGTCGCTCATGTCGGCAATCCCGCACATCGCGCGAAGGCATTGAATTCACGGCAAAAACGGGAGTATCGCAGGCTGCGCAGAATGCACGCACATCGCGAAATCGTCGTGTAAGTCCCTGAAAATGCTCTCCACAACCGAGGCGCACATCGCGCCCTTTTATCTCGCCATCCCCTTCCTCCGTCGTCTGTCACCACCCTCAACACACGCCATACTGCGCTGCTGTTTTCGGAACTACGAAATACGCAAGCGCTCGTCATGGCGACTTCTCCCCACGCGATCGGGCGGCGAACACGGCATCGGGCTGCGAACCGTTGGTGTTATCAGGGCGCACTGGTGGTGTCGGCGGACCGTTCGTTGAACGGCTCTTTTCCTGCATCCGATCTGCAGTCGGTTTGCGCTCAGAGCGTTCCACGAACAGCGGAGCTTCGCGCCAGTCTGGCGGCACCGGAGTGACAGTGGCCGTGCTTTTTAACGGTGCCAAGCCGAGCATCGACAGCAATCTTGCCATGTATGCGCGCGTCTCGGGTGGCAGCGGGCGACCACGATCCAAATGCTGTTGGTAGCGTTCGGGACCGGCGTTGTAGGCCGCGAGAAAGCCGGGCGATCCGAAACGGTCAACCATCTCTCGAAGATACGCCGTGCCGCCAAGAATGTTTGCGCGGGGATCGAAAGGATCGCGTCCTAGGCGGTGGCGGATGCGCAGCCCGGCCCAAGTGTCGGGCATGATCTGCATCAGGCCCATTGCGCCCGCGCTGGAAACGGCGCGCATCCGGCCGGCGCTTTCGACCTGCATGACGGCGCGAATCCAGCGTTCGGGAATGCGGAACCTTTGCGAGGCCTCAGCAATAGGAGCGGCGTAGGGATCGGCAGCCCGACGCTCCACCAGATCGCTTTGCGCAATGCTAACGGTCGGAAATGCGGCGTTGAATAGCAGGCCGGAAAGGAGAAGAAGGGCAGGGCACCGGACGGCGTGACGCCGCCCAGTGGCTGTGCGATGGCGTGAAACGGGCATGGTTTCACGCCTGTTCGCGGCGCTTTGGTGTCCGGTTCCAAGTCAGCAGATGGGCGTCGTTCTCGCTCACCGAGTGGAACAGATTGGCGTGGATTGGATGCGGCAAGGCCGGATCGTCGTTGCCACGGTTGTCGACTGGAGACGGTCGAGGGCCGCCTTGAGGCGCTGATAGTCGCGCCAACTAACGCCGCGCCCGATGAAGGTGAGGATTTCGTAGGGCGTCGCTGCCATCAGCCGCGACGTGCGCAGTCCTGCGTCTCGTGCCTCGACAAGCTGGCTGCCGGCCCAGATGAGAATGTCGGCATCCCAGATGGTCGCCATGCCGTGCTCGGGGACGGCCTCGACCCGGATGATCACATCGGCGACGTCGTACTCGATTGGTTTGACACGATGCGATTTTGACAGGCTGAAAAACGGATAGGCCATCAGGTCCTGCGCATCGCGTGGCGCCGGATCGGCGCTGCACGCGTAGAACAGCTCGAGCTGGGTGCGTTCGGTCGTGGTGGGGCGCTTCTTCATCATGACGATATCCGCCGAAAGGCTCAGCGGCGCTCGCCGCCGGATGCGGCGAGCGCGTCGTCGTCATGGCGCTTGGCGGGCAGAACCGATCCGCGCTGATCGGACGTCGATGTGACTGTGCCGCGGTCGGCCCAGACTTGCAGATCTTCGATGGAATAGACGACGCGGCCGCCGAGCTTGCGATAGGCAGGACCGGTGCCATAGGTGCGGTGCTTTTCCAGCGTCCGGCCGGACAGGCTCAGGAAGCGGGCCGCTTCGGGCGTTCTCAAGTAGCGTGGGGGTAGATGGGCGGCATTCGCGGACATGATCGGGCCTCCGTGGGTTCAGTGAGGCCGCTGGTGAAAAGCGGCGGATCACGGCCACGATGGCGAAGCAAACCCGCGAGGGGGATGGGGAAGTTGTGGGTGCTAAAATCCCACCCCCCCATGAGAGGCTCAATCGCTGGGACAACAAAATTGTTGGACGAGAGAGATGGCCTTACTTCCGGCGACGATGACGCAAGAGCGTACGATAGCCGCCAGCCACCATGGCGCGACCGTCCTTGACGAGTGCGATGGTGGCGTCGCGTAGTGCGGAGGTCTTCCACGGGTCGTTAGCAACGCGCGTCGCGCCATAGAGAGTATTGGCAATCTCGCGATAGGTCGCTCCGTGCAGGTGCCCGTCAATGGCCTGAAGCATTTGGCGCAATCGCCGGCGGCGTTGCATGGTCAGCCGGGTATCATCCTGCGGGGCGCGACCGTTCAGCGTTTGCCAGAGTCGCGCCAGCGCTTCGATGCGGTCGAGACCCGTGGAATCAAACGGCACCAATGCGGCCATCGGTCCGTCGGAACGCGTGTCATCGAGAAGCATGACATGCAGCCGCGCACCACCCTCTCCCAGGGTAAGGCTGGTGCCGTCCTTGTCTCGCCGGGTCGCGTTACGGTCGATCTGTGGAAGAGATTTTATCGGCGCCTCGAACGGCAGGCCTGCGGTCAAAATGACCGTCCCCGGATCGATCTCTGGCTGCCAATAGATGACCGCTTCGAGAGCGTTCTGCCTCGGATCGACCGGGAAATCGCAACCCCCAACGCCGACGCACGTGCCGCGTCAAACGTCCGGGGGCCGATCCCTTGGCAAAGTCGCTCTGGTAGCGCGCATTGCGGCGCAGCCATTCCCAGGCGAGATCGGGCGCGTCGAGCGTTTCAACATAGTCGTATTGCGATGCCGAGCGCCACTGTGATGGGTCGAGAGTCATTCGTGTCCTCCAGACTCGCAATCAGGTGCATCGGGCGATACTCAATCTTTGGAGAAATTTTCGGAAGTCGGAACGGCAACGACGAGCGATGCCGGGGCGGCATCGCCAATTGCTCAGTGGCTCGTGCTGCGCAGGAGCTGACGATAACCGTGCTCGGTCATCCAGCGTGCGCGGGCAAGATGTGTGTCATGGACGCGGCGGGCGAGTTCTGGATCTACCTCAGGGTCAATTTTGAACAGAACTAACACGACTTCACGCCAGTCCGCGCCTTGGGCGGCGGCGTCGAGCAGGCGCAAATAGACTTTTGCGTGCGCCCGATCGTAATCTGTCAGCGTCGCGCTGTCCGGCGGCTCGTCGAGAAAATCTTCATTGGTCAACTCGGTCCTCCATCCTCCGCGATAACGGTCCTTTCACCATCTGTTAACCATATCGGCTTTGGAGCATGTCGGAAGGGCACGGGGCGGCATCGGGTGATGGCACTACGGCATCGTCGCCGATCGAGCGATCGTGCGTCAGACGGTCTTTGCGGGGGTGTCTCCGGCGTGAACGATCATCACTCCTTCTCCTTGGTCGGAGGTTAGGAAGACGATGCCGTTCGCTTCGAGGGTGCGGCGTACCTGGTCGTAGGTCGTCACGAAGACCTTCAGGTCATTGGGTGACTCAAGGCGCTTCAAGGCGGTCTCAGCGATACCAGGGCTCTTTCCGCGAGCGTCTTCTGCGTCCAACCAAGTAACGCGCGCGGGGTCCGCGTTTGTCGTGTGGTGACCATGCATGATCACCTCCTGCAGACGCATAAGCGCACGCCAATACTACGACTATAATAGTCGCGATTGATGCGATTGAAGAGAAGAAAGGGGAGGCGTGGCGGTGATTTGTGAAAATCAGGGCGATCTGATTCGGTCGTTTAAGCACGCGAACGGCCCCGCCCGGATTGTCCGGGCGGGGCGTCGCGCTGGATGCTCAGTCGCCGTTGCGGCGGCTGGGGCGGGACCAGATGAGGCTATAGCCCTCGCCGTCCTCGTCGTCGAAAAGGTTGGCGAAGATCGGGGCGGTGAAGCTGGGATCGTCGAGCTTGAGGCCCAGATATTCGCGGCCCTCGTTGGAGCGCTTGGACCAGGCGGCACCGATCTCGACGCGGCCGACGAAGACGCGGTGGCTGGGGGCGTTCTCGCCGGTAGCGCGGGTCTCGGGGACGATGCGCACGCCCTTGGCCTGGACGCTGAGGGTAACAATTTCGCCGGCGAATTCGTTGTTGCCGGTCTTCTTGAAGGTGCCGATGGTTGCCATGTCAGTTCTCCTTGATCTGAAGCTCCGAGCCCGCACCATTGCGGCCTCGGTGGCGATCGACAGGCCGGAGGCGATCGACGCCGCACCCGCCAGGGCCGAAGCGCCAGCGGAGGATGGCAGACAGGCGACTTTGTTGTTTCGCGAGGAATGACGGCGTAGCCGGCAGGGGAAGAAAGTCGATCGGCGCCATTGCGGCATAGGCGATCGAGGCGCAGCCGACCTTCGGCCAGATCAGCCCATTGAAGAGGCCGTGTTGGAGCGGTCGACCTGACAGAAAGACCAGGGGGGAGAACGTGGCGGTCCCGTGCAGCCGCAGGAATCCCGGCAACGGATCCCTGCCGGTGATGACGTTCCATCTGTCTTGGCGATGATCGCGATGGGCTTCCCGCAGCCATCGGCGCGTGAGACGCCATCCACGCCTGCGTCATCAAGTGGCTGTGCAGGGGATTGGCTAGCTGTCCAGCGCCGCCTCAACGGGCCTTACGCTGTGTCTGGCCTGGCATTGCGATCTCTGCTCGCCGGCCAGTTTCGCCCATCTTTGGTGGCGAGGATAGCAGGCGTGCCGACTTGCTGGCCATGCTCCGTCGGCTGTGTGGGTGTCAGCCCGGCGCCATGGCCCTGTCCAGCCGGTTCGGGCGCGGCCATCGCTGCGATCCGCAGGAATGCCGCAATACCGACCGCTATCGCGCCGACTACGGAAAAGGCGATCTGCCAGGTCTCCGACGGCATGGCGTGCTTCACGATGCCATGCGTCGCATGATAGTCCGCGATGGATGCCGGGGCGACGAAAGCAGGCGCGATGGCGATGCGCAGCCAGAGCGGCCGCACGACGGCGAGGAGCAGTTGGCCGATGCCGAAAATCAGCCCGGCTGCGACCATGCCGATCGCGATGCCGCCCGGCCAGCCGGCGCCAGTGTCAAAGGCGCATATGCCGGCTGTGACGCCGCCGAAGGCCGGGAGTGCGTAGGTAGCAAGCGTGACAGCAGCCAGCAGAGAACGCCGATGGCAGCGATGCTGGAGATGATGCCAAGGAAGATCATGGTGGCGGTCTCCGTGAGAAAAGGTCTGACGGTCGCGCCTTCCACCACCACGGCGCAACGCGAAGCATAGCTGAAGATGAGCGGCCACGGGAGCGGAAATCAGATAGGGAGTTCCGCTCGCCGGACCAGCCGCGGGCTGAACAATTACAGCGCGCAGTTCTTGGCGCCAGCAGCCTTGAACGCTTTCGCCGATCAGGATGGTCGAGAGTGGAACTTGGGCGGCGCTCACGCGCCGCCGCAGCCGAACTTCCAGACGGGAATGCCCATCTTGCGGGACTTGTCGGCGAGATTGTCCTGGATGCCGGTGCCGGGGAAGACGATCACGCCGATCGGCAGTACCGCCAGCATGGAGTCGTTACGCTTGAAAGGCGCGGCCTTGGCGTGACGTGCCCAGTCGGGCTTGAAGGCGACTTGCGGCACCTTGCGGGTCTCGGCCCAACGGGCGGCGATGCGCTCGGCGCCCTTCGGCGATCCGCCGTGCAGGAGCACCATGTCGGGATGTTTAGCGTGGACCTGATCGAGCTTGGCCCAGATCAGATGGTGGTCGTTGAATTCGAGCCCGCCAGTCAGAGCGATCTTTGGACCTGTGGGCAGATGCACTTCGGTATCGGCGCGCTTCTTCGCGGCGAGGAAGTCGCGGCTGTCGATCATCGCAGATGTGAGATTGCGATGGTTGACCCTTGATCCGGATCGCGGGGACCAAGGTGACCCAGTCAGACGGAGATAGTGATCGGCGGCGTTGTCGCGAAAGACTTCCATGCAGTTGCGGCGTTCGAGAAAGGACTGGCCGACGGCGATCAAATGTTCGAGCTGGACCGCTTTGACCTCGGAGCCGTCCTGTTCGTGCTGGCCGCGTTTCTGCGCCTGCTCGTTATCGTCGAGCTTGCGCTCTATCCGGTCGGTGGCGCGGTGGAACATGTTGACCGCCGACCAGAGCAGTTCGTCGAGATCGGGATCGAGGCTGGTATCCGTCATCGTCGTCACGAGGGCGTCGAAGATATCGGCGACAGCGCCTTCGATCCGGTGATCTTCGGGGACGTCGCGCGGGTCTGGGTCGTTTTCGGAATGTCGGTAGCCGTGCAGTTGCAGTTCGGTGCAGATCGTGTCGGTGGGCGATGCGCTGTGGTGCGGCTCGTCAGCGGTGTCGTCGGGATCGGTGAACATGGGATGCTCCTTCGTCGGATCGACCGCGACCGCCGCGGCCTTCATGGCGACGCAAGACGGCGGGCGGGGCGGACCTGCACTCGGAGCGAAGCGAAGGGCCAAAGCGCAGCGGAGGATGGCGGAGACCGGTTCTTTTGTTTCGCGATGGAAAGGCGGCTGAGCCGCCGCCGGAAAAGAACCGGGCGCAGCCATTGCCGATCCGCGCCGTTTGCCGTTCTGTCGCCCTCTGAGAAGGCGCGAGGTCGCGCGTCTCTCCGATGCTGAGGGATATCCCGGACCGGTCGCGGCAAGGGACGATCAATCGCGCACCGCCTCCCTCCCTGCCGGTTCTGCTCCAGCCATGAAGCGGTCGACATCGTCCGATGCGATCTGGACCCGCATCGCGCTTCGAAGCGCATCGATGCCAAGCAGGCGCAGATCCTCGTTGAAGTCCCCGAGCCGTGGCGACAGAGTGATGGCCTCGATCCCAGCCTCGTGCGCCCGGTCGACCAATGTCTCCATTGCGCCATCTCCAGCCGGGTCGTTGTCACGGGCGATGTAGAGACGGCGCAAGGAGGCCGGGAACAGGATGGCCGCGAGATGGGCAGCAGAGAGAGCAGCCACCATCGGCAGTTCGGGCAAGACCATCCTTAGGGACAACATGGTCTCGATGCCTTCGCCCGTCGCCATGACATCCTGTGCCACCCCAAACCGGACGGCCTGGCCGAGCAGATTGCCCATCGCGCGGCGCGGGGTGTCGATGGGGGCCTTGCCGAGATTAGCCTCGGAGAAGCCGTCCGGATTGAGCCACGTCCGAAGCGCGCCGGTGATTGTGCCATCGAAGTCGGTGACGGCAGCGACAAGTGCAGGCCATGTCTCGGTCTCAGAATAGCGGTCGGGCAGATAGTAACAGCGTGGATGGAACCGCAGGGTTGCGGTTTCGTGCAAATCCGTAATGCCGCGATTGCGCAGATATGTTTCTGCGAGCGTACCGGAAATCGGCTGTGCCATGGCAAACAGCCGACGGACTGCTTCGGGCGACCCGGTGGGGGCCGATGCGGGTCGCGGTTCAGGGTAGGTCTGCGGTTCAGGTTGGGGCAGGTTGAGGAACCGCCGAGCTTCTTTGGCAACGTCCGCAAAATCGACCAGCCCGCAACGCTCGCGGATGATGTCCAGCAAGTCGCCATGTTCGGCGGTGGCCGCATCGGTCCATTTGCCCGCCGCGCCCTTGCCGCTGTCCGATCCTTTGAGGCGGACGAACATCGACCGGCCGGGTGTGTTTCTGACGTCGCCGATCATCCAGTAGCGGCCTTCACGGCGACCGTTCGGGAGATATTGCCGGCAGACCGCCTCGGCATTGCGCGCAAGGCGGCGGGCCAGCTCTGCTGCGTCGCGGGCCATCACGCTGCCTCCCGCTTGGCAATGCGCTCGACGGGATAGCGTTCAAGCAGCTTTGCCAGGATTGCGGGACCATGATCGTCGGTCGGCACGAACAGGCGCAGCTTCCAGGAGATGATCTCGGCAAACAGCCCAAAGGCTTTCAGGCGCTCGCGCATCGCGTCGGTGAAGCCGGATAGTTCGATGCGGTTGGCGCCCATGACGCGCACCCGCCGCAGCTGCAGGCCTTCGGCCAGTTCGAGGATCGTCCGGCCTTCGCACAGCGCGGTGAACGCCTCCTCCGCCGTCAGGCTCGCAGGACCCGTCACCGACGCGGTTGCCGCCCAGGATGCCGACACGCGGCGACCGATGATCCGCTCGCCGTCATCGGTCTGGAGCCGGTAGACCCGCGTCGAGTCGGTCGGCAGTCGCTTCCAGATCGGCAGCAGAAGACCGGCGACGATATGGATCGTGCTATCGGTGAACTCCTGCACATCCGCCAGTTCGGTCCGCCATGCCCGCGCGAAACCTTTCCGGTCGGTCTCTTCCCAATGGGTCTGCGCCATCTCCGCCCGTGCCACGGCCATACGCTCCATCGGACGGATCAACCGCACCCGGGGCTCGATGCTGCCATCGTCACGCATGAGGCTGGTCGTCGGCACCTGCACGGCGGCGCGGTGCGAACGGGTGTTGACGAGCAGGACCGCACGCGGATCGGAGAGATGATCGAGCGCTTCATCGAGCGTCACGGGCCGGTTGCGCTCGCGCCGCGCGAGCGTCAGCAGGGCAGTCTCGGCCGACGTGCCCGGATGGGCGTGGATGACCTGACGGTCGGTGACGGTGAAGCTTTCGGCGGTCAGCGTTTCGAGGCCGATGTCATAGATACCGGCCACGATAGCGCCTTCGATTCGGGCGGTGAGCAGCTCTTCGAAGGCGGAGAACAGGACGTTCTGCATGGCGATGGTGAGCGCCAGCAGCCGATTGAGGAAGGTGGTGATCGGCGGCAGATCGTCCTTGATGCCGTTGGCATCCATCAACGCCAGCCCCGTCGACTCCTCGAAGGTTTGCAGCGAGCAGCCCTCGATCTTTCCGCCGACCAGAAGCAGATAAAGCTGGCGCAACGCGTCGCGGGCATAATGACCTTCGAGATTGTCTTCGGCGCGGAAAAGGCCCTGACCGCCGGTCTGGCGCTGGCCCTTGGTGATCGCCCCAAGCGTGTCGAGCCGCCGCGCGATGGTGGAGAGGAAACGTTTTTCCGCCTTCACGTCGGTGGCAATTGGCCGGAACAGCGGCGGTTGCTGTTGGTTGGTCCGGTTGGTCCGTCCCAACCCCTGGATGGCGGTGTCGGCCTTCCACCCGGCTTCGAGCAGATAATGGACCCGCAGCCGCCGGTTCCTCGCGCCGAGATCGGCGTGATAGGACCGGCCCGTACCGCCCGCATCTGAGAACACGAGGACGCGCTTGTGGTCGTCCATGAAAGCCTGCGCCTCGGCCAGATTGGCCGATGCGGCGCGGGTCTCGACCGCGAGTCGGTCGATGCCGTTGCCGCCCGACTTGCGTACGATCCGCCGCGAGCGGCCCGTCACCTCGGCCACTGTGTCGGTGCCAAAATGCTGGACGATCTGGTCGAGCGCACCATGCACGGGCGGCAGCGAGGCAAGCCGCTCGATCAGCCGGTCACGGCGCGCGACGGCCTCGCGGCTTTCCACGGGTTGACCGTCGCGGGTGACCGGACGCGACGAGAGATTGCCCTCGCTGTCGGTGAACGGCTCGTAGAGCTGCACAGGGAAGGAGTGGGCGAGATAGTCGAGCACATATTCACGCGGCGTGATGTCGACCTGCACGTCGCCCCAGTCCTCGGTGGGAATTTCCGCGAGACGCCTTTCCATCAGCGCTTCACCGGTGGAGACGATCTGAATCACAGCGGCGTGGCCGCCCTCAAGATCGCGCTCGATCGAACGGATCAGCGACGGCGTCTTCATGCTGGTGATCAGATGCGAGAAGAAGCGCTGTTTGGCCCCTTCGAAGGCCGAACGCGCGGCGGCCTTGGCCTGGGCGTTGAGCGTTCCGGTCGAGCCGGTGATGTTGGCCGCCCGCATCGCCGCGTCGAGATTGTTGTGAATGATCGCGAACGCCCCGGCATAGGCGTCGTAGATGCGGATTTGCTCCGGCGTCAGCCCATGTTCGAGCAGCTCGTATTCGACACCGTCATAGGAGAGCGAGCGTGCCGCATAGAGGCCGAGCGCCTTCAGATCGCGGGCAAGCACTTCCATCGCCGCGACGCCACCGGCTTCGATCGCCTCGACGAATTCCGCGCGGCTGGCGAAGGGGAAGTCCTGGCCGCCCCAGAGGCCGAGCCGCTGGGCATAGGCGAGATTGTGGACCGTGGTGGCGCCGGTCGCCGAGACATAGACCACGCGCGCATCCGGGAGCGCGTGCTGCAAGCGCAGTCCGGCAAGTCCCTGCTGCGAGGCCGCCTGGTCACCGCGTTCGGATTTGCCCCCTGCGGCATTCTGCATGGCGTGGCTCTCGTCGAATATGATTACTCCATCGAAGTCGGAGCCCAACCAGTCGACGATCTGCTGGACGCGCGAAACCTTTTCCTCACGTGTGTCGGAGCATAGCGTGGCATAGGTGGTGAACAGGATGCCTTCACCCAGATGGATGTCGGTGCCCTGGCGGAATCGTGAGAGCGGGGTGACCAGCAACCGCTCCATGCCAAGCGCCGACCAGTCGCGCTGTGCATCCTCGATCAGCTTGTCGGATTTGGAGATCCAGACCGCGCGGCGGCGGCCCTTCAGCCAGTTGTCGAGCAGGATGCCCGCGACCTGACGGCCTTTGCCGGCGCCGGTTCCGTCGCCGAGAAACCAGCCGCGCCGGAAACGGACCGCGTCCTCCGCATCGTCCGGAGCAGCCGCGACAAGATCGTAGGTCTCATCGACCGTCCACGAACCCGCGAGATGGTCGCCATGGGCTTCGCCGGCATAGATGACGGATTCGAGCTGCGCATCGGACAGGTCGCCTTCGGTAACGATGCGGCGGGGCAGATGCGGGCGGTAGCTCGGGGTGGGCGGCGCGACCGAGGCCATGGCCGAGGATTGGACGAGCTTGGTTGGATGCGCCTGAGACCCGGAAATACGGATCGACTGCAATCCGTACTCCTCATACAGCGCCTCGGTGATCTGTCCGTCGTTGTCGGGCGTCCAGTCGGCCGTGTCATAGGCGAGTTCCTCGCCCTCGGGCGCAGTGAGCGTCGGAGCCGCTCCCGAAGGACGGGTGGCTCGAAGTGCCGCGCTCGGCATCCATATTGCGGGGGCGGACGATGCGACCGGCAAGCGCGGCGGCACATGCTCGGTCACCCACCGTAACAGCGTGACCACGTCGGGTGCGATACCGGGAGACGCCGGAAAACAGCCGGGATCGTCGGCCGGGCACTTGTCGATCACGGTCAGACGTGTGTCGATGGTGGTCCCATGCCGCGCGTAGGCCGCGCCATCAATCGCGGCGCTGAACACGACGCGTCCGCGCTCCTGCAGCGTCACGAAAGCATCGCGCCATTTCGGTGCATCGGGCGCAAAACCCGCCCCGGTGATCGCCACCAGTCGCCCGCCATCGGCAAGGCGCGCCAGCGCCGAAGCAATATGGCGGAAAGTCGTGTCGGCCATGCGGCCCGACACATGCGCCATCGCCGAAAAGGGCGGATTCATCAAGATGACGGAAGGACGGATCGACGGATCGAGGTGATCGTCGATCTGCGCTGCGTCGAAGCGGGTGACGGAACGACCTGGAAAAAGCTGGGACAGCAGCGCGGCGCGGGTGTCGGACAGTTCGTTCAGGACGAGCGCCCCACCGGAAAGCACGGCAAGGATGGCGAGAAGACCGGTACCCGCGGAAGGTTCCAGAACCAGATCGTCCGGCGCGATCGCTGCGGCGGCGCTGGCGGCAAAGCCGAGACCGATCGGCGTCGAGAATTGCTGCAGGGCCTGGCTCTCTTCGGAGCGGCGCGTGTGGGTGGGAAGGAGGCCCGCAATTCTGTCGAGCAAAGCGAGCAGTTGGGCCGAAGACGCGGTTTTGCGCTTCAGTGCCTTTGCGTATTTGCGCAGAAACAGAATGGTCGCCGCCTCGCAGGCGTCATAACCGGCCTTCCAATCCCAGGCGCCGGACGTATCGGACGCGCCGAAAGCGGATTCCATGGCCGATCGCAGCATGGCGGCGTCGATCTGCGCGCCGCGTTCGAGATGGGGAAGAAGTAGCGTAGCGGCTTGTGCGATAGCGTCTGCCGGATCGGGATTTGGGACGTGGGATGAGGATACAGCAGGTGCTGCGAGCGCAGATGGCGATGTCATGGGAAAGACTTTCGGGAGAGCGGGAACGGGAGGAACCGGCGGGCACTCTCTCTTCCCCGCATCGGCTCGAACCCGTCCCGGCCTTCCTCTCCCTCACACGTCCCGTCCGAATCCTCACCGGACGGGTCCGGCGGCAGATACGCGTCATAGGGGTTGCCGTCGGCCAGATGGCCGAACGGCGTGAACACATAGTCGTCACCGTCGCGGCCGATCGCGCAGAGGACGTAGCGGGGTGCTCCGCTCGCCGCGTCGGCGCATTCCATCAGGGCGAGATTGCCGTCTCCCGCCGCTCGCAGAAGTGTCTCGAAATTGCTGCGAGCATGGTCGGGGATGCTCATGGCGCGCCTCCATCGTCATCCGCTATGGTGTCCGCGAGCCAACCATGGGTGTCGATCCAGCCGACGGTTTCACCGGTGGCAAGGTCCATCAAATGCGCGCCGCCCCCGAAGGCGTCGATACGCGGGCGGGAACAGCTGTTGGCGAATTGGAAGCCCCAGCGGCCCGTAAGCCCGAATTCCTTCGCGCAAATTCGCACGAAGGTGATCAGAGATTCCTGATCGCCGGTGACGTCATCGCGCATCCAGGGTCGGGTGCCACCATGTTCGGGTTCGATCGACAGCGCGAAACCGTCCGAGGGCGGGTCTTCCGATACGCCGTCGACGGAGAGCTGGGTGTAGAGATCGAGGGCACGCACGGCGTTCTTTGGTGTGCCCACGTCGAGCAGGCAGGAGAAGTGAGTGAAATAGTCGGCCATATCGGGCTCCTAAAAAAAAAGCCCGGCGCGTGGCCGGGCTTTCGGGGATTTGAAGGAAAATGGACGGGGCAGCCGAGGCGCCCCGGTGACGGGTTATTCGGCTGCGACCAGTGCTTCGGCCTCGTCTTCTTCGGTGTCGGCATCCTCGCCATCGGCGAGGAATTCCGGCAGTGCGTCGCCCCCGTCATTACCCGCCTCGGCGGCGGGGTCGTCGAAGTCGGTCTGTCGCAGCGGCTCGGGCAGCCAGTCATTGTCGGCCAGGAGCCGTTCCGCCTCCTTGGCCATGTCGCCCTTCTTCAGATGATCGATGAGCTGGGCGGCCTGTTCACCAACCCCCTCGCGCACCGCCTCGACGATGCGTGCCTTGGTGACGCGGCCGAGATAATTGGCGGCCGTCGGTGACCAGCCCGCCTCGATCATGTCGAGCTTGACGGCCTTGGCGAGACGGTTTGCCTGACCGAGACGGCGTTCGAGACCGGCCTTCGACAGTCCTGCGCCGTAGCGATCGACCTTCTCGTAGAGGGCGTTGACGCCATAGCTGACGCAATGGGCGAGTAGCGCCATGCGGCTGGCGTCATCGAGCCCGTCGAGCCAGTCCCACAGCGCCTGGTCGTCCTGCGGGATGTCGGTCTTCCACGCCTCCTGCCGCTCGTTCACCGATTTCGCGGACGGGCTGTCCTTCAGGTCGGCGGACTGGGCGGGGAAGAAGACGTGGTGGACCGAGGCCTCCAGACACCCGCCAGCGCTCGACATTCGCTGGAAGGCATCGGTGACCAGCTTGTGCAGCAGCGCGGTCATGGCGATGTGCGGATTGCCCGCCACCGCATCGCGCAGAGCGAGCGTCCGGTGCGCGGTCAATTCCATGACGAGCCGGTCCGGCAACGGCTTGATGCCTTCATCCTCCTCGTCATCCGGATCCGCGCTTTGACCGGCGACGGAGAGGGTGGCACCCGTCGATGCGTCGGACCCGTCCATGCCAGCAGTCGCGCCTTCACCATCCTCCGGTGCCTCGTCCTCGGGACGGACGTAGCCGCGGTCGATGGACAGCGAGCCGTTGCCGCCGATGCTGACGAACACCCCGGCACGGGCGATCTCGTCGGGATCGTAAATGACCGGGCGTGTCTCGAAGGTGGCCAGCGCCGTCTCGATTTCGCCGAGTCGTTCGTCGATTGCCTCGGGCAGTTCCTCGGCTTCCGCATGATCGGCTTCGAGCTTGGCATATTCGGCCTCCAAGCTCACGATCATCGCCTGTTCCTCGTCGGTCAGATCGACCGGCGTGCCGTCGATCCGGCGCAGGCCGTAGGCGGCGTCATAGGGCATGTTGACGGCGACCTCGATCCACTTCCAACCCTCTTCGGCGATCTCTGCGGCCGTGGCCTTGAGTTTCTCGGTGGCGAGCCGGTCGAGCAAAGCCGCATCCTGCAGCCAGCCGCCATCGTCTGACTGGAACAGGTCTCGCAAGATCGTACCGCCAGCCTCCTCATAGGCCGCGAGCCCGATGAAAACGGCGCGCTTGTGGGATGCCCGTACAGTGGTTTCGGTGAGCAAGCGTCGGATCTGGTAGGGATCCTTGGACCAGGAGGAATCGAGTGCCTCCCAGACCTGTTCCTGCCGGTCGTGATCGGGATTGATGGTGAACGTCATCACCTGATCGAGGGATATCTCGTCGGTTTCATAGAGGTCGAGCAGCTTCGGCGAGACGGCGGCGAGCCGCAGCCGCTGCTTGACGACGTTGACCGGGACGAAGAAGGCGGCAGCGATCTCCTCCTCGGACTGACCCTTCTCGCGCAGGGTCCGGAAGGCGCGGAACTGGTCGAGCGGATGCAGCGCCTCGCGCTGCGTGTTCTCGGCGAGCGAGTCGTCTTCGGCGAGGATGTCGCTGCCCGCCTCACGCACGACGCAGGGCACGGGTGCCGTCTTGTTCAGACGCTTCGCCTTGACCAGATGTTCGAGCGCCCGGTAGCGGCGGCCGCCGGCCGGAATCTCGAACATGCCGGTCTCGTTGCCGTCGGCGTCGACGACGGGACGGACGTGGAGGCTCTGCAGGAGACCGCGTCGGGCGATATCCTCGGCGAACTCCTCGATCGAGACGCCGCTCTTGATGCGGCGGACGTTGGACTGGCTCAGCACCAGCTTATTGAAGGGGATGTCGCGCGAGGACGACAGGGTGAGTTTCTTGCCGGACATGATCGGTTCTCCGTGATGGGGTGACGACGGATGCCCAGGATGGGCAGAAGAAGCCTCGGTGGGGCTTCTTCACGGAGGAATGGGAGCCTCTCTCTCGGCCTCCAACCCGTCACGAAAACCCCTTCACTCCTCTCCCTCTCTTCCGGAGCCGCCGCGGAACCGGAAAGGCGTGATTTCGGCTTTACGCTTCCGCGTAAGCCGGGTCGGCCACATCGCGATCCCGCGCGGCCGCCACCGGCTCGCGTTCTGGCAGAAATCCGAGCAGCCAGTCCGCCGCCTTGCTCGCTTTGGAGGCGGCGCGGACGATGGCGCGGTTGTCCTCCTTCAGGACTTCCAGCCATGAGCCGATGTAGTCGGCGTGCCGCACCGTCGGCACGATGCCGAGCGAAGCGCAGCAGAAAGCCGCGTTCATTTCGGCGATCAGCTCCTCGAAGGCGTACTTCTTGGAGCCGAACGAGCCGAACATGTCGCGGTCGAGCCGGGAAGAATGACCTGAAGCATGCCCGAGCTCATGGAGTGCCGTTCGGTGCCAGTTTATGGGCTCGAAATAGGCCTGCGGCGGCGGCACCTGCACATAGTCGTGCGCGTGCGCGTAGAAGGCCCGGTTGCCGCCGATGCGGAAGTCGATCCCCGTCGCCGCGATCAGCGCATCGACGCGCGGTTCCATCAGACCGAGCGGCGCCGGCGGCGCGGCGGTCGCGACGTCTTCGGGCAGGTTCTCGCACTGGTAGGTGTTGAAGACGGTGAAGCGCTTGAGGAACGGGATCGCCTGGGCGTTCTCGCCGGTCTCGCGCACACTGCGCTTCTCGTCCTCCGGCACGAAGCGGTCGGCATAGACGACGGTGGTGCCGCGTTCGCCTTTGCGGACATTGCCGTCGAGCGACAGCGCCTGGCGAAAGGTCAGCCAGCTCTGACCGGGGAAGCCATGCTCGATGACGGCGCCCCAGAGGATCAATACGTTGATGCCGGAATAGCTCCGGCCGGTCGCGGCATTGTTCGGCATGGCGAGCGGTGCCTTGGCGGCCGCCGTCGCCCAGGGCTGGACCCAGGGCACGCGGCCCGCCTCCAGCTCGCCGATGATTTTCGTGGTGATTTCGTCATAGAGGTTGGTCCGATCGCGCTTAGCGCCGGCGTTGCGCTTGTTTCTGGGCATCGCGGTTCTCCGCGACGGGCGCCGAGGGCCTCTCCTCCGGCTTTCAACCCGTCACGGCAAACCCGTCCGCACTCTCACTCTCATTCGGGCCGCATCCGCAAAACCAGAAAGCTGGGTTTGCGGGCAAATGGCGGTACGGATTCCGTGTCGGGCGGAGCGGGGAGGGGGGAGAATTGAGTGAGCTGTGGTCAGGAGTGCTGGGTGCGTGGGTCGAATAGACGTTCAACCTTGAAAAGTCCGGCCATTGGCCGTACGTTGGGTGTATAGGAGATATCAAGATGGTTGAGTCCGTAATGAAACCAACTCGGGGTCGGGTCCGTGGGGAGCGTCTTGAGACGCGTGTGACGGCCGACCAGAAGAGCCTGATAGAGCATGCTGCCGCGCTGCATGGCCGCACGGTGACGGACTTTGTGTTGACGAGCGTTGAGGAGGCCGCCCGCCGCGCGATCAAGGAGCATCAGCGCCTAGATCTGTCGCTTCGTGACAGCCAGGCTTTCGTGCAGGCGCTGATAAACCCGCAGCCGGTGAACGACCGTCTGCGAGATACCGTGCGCCGCTATCGCCAGAGAACCGGTGTCTGACGCGTGGATGGCGATTCCGAGGAAATATGGCGAGTCGAGGTGCTCGGACCTCAGCATGACCGATCTCGGTTCGACAGCGGGGTAGAGACGCTCGATCGATATTTTCGGACGCAGGCCGGTCAGGATGTCAGAAAGCATATAGCGGCGTGTTTTGTGTTGGCGCTGCCCGACAAGGCGATCGGCGGATACTACACGCTATCATCCACTGCGGTGAACCTCACGGAACTGCCAGCGGAGCTTGTGCGCAAGTTGCCGCGATACCCGCTGGTTCCGGCGACGCTTATCGGTCGTCTCGCGGTTGACCGACGCCAGCAGGGAAAAGGCTATGGCCGCTTTCTCCTTGCCGATGCCCTCTATCGCGCAGCGCGGAGCGAAATCGCCTCTTTCGCGGTCATCGTTGATGCCAAAGACGAGAACGCCCGAAGGTTTTACGAGCGGGAGAGTTTTTTGCCACTTCGGGATCAGCCCATGACGCTGTTTCGGCCTATGGCCGATATTGAAGCACTGTTCAAATAGGAGTGGGCGATGGCAAAGGCTGGCGGAGTGCATCCACAGAAAGTCCCATTTTTTCCGACGGCGGTCGAGCGAAGCCCGTTGCTCGAGCAGATTGGATCGAGAGCGGCGCTGATCAGTATTTCTCTAACCTCGAATGTCTGATGGAGTTGCTTTTTCAGCCTTTGCTTTTTTTGTGTCAACGACGGAGCAAATCCAGGCCAGAGAGGCGGNGCGGCGCTGATCAGTATTTCTCTAACCTCGAATGTCTGATGGAGTTGCTTTTTCAGCCTTTGCTTTTTTTGTGTCAACGACGGAGCAAATCCAGGCCAGAGAGGCGGAGTAAAACCAGGCCACGGCGATGGCAGACACGACGCACGAAGGGACCCGATCGGGCCCCTTCGTGCGTCGGCGATCGGGTTGGGGGATCAGGTCGTGGAGATTTCGCCGGTTTCCCGATCGACGGCGTCGTCGGTGGCCTGGTTTTGCTTCGCCCATTTGTCGGGCGCAGGGGAACGGTGGCGGCCCGACGACTGCTTGAGCCGGTAGCTGTCGCCGTTCATCGTCAGAATGCGGACGTGATGCGTCGATCCCGCCGAACCTTTCGGTTTCGGGCGCCATTCAGCATCTGAAGGGCCGCAGTTCGCATAAATTGCTGAGCGAGTTCGGTATCCTCCGGAAGCGCTACTGGGGCCAGCACCTATGGGCGAGGGGATATTGTGTCGCGACAAGTGGCAACGTGACCGACGAGGTTTGGGCCGAATATATCAAGAACCAAACGCCTCCCGAACCGGACGACGACTTTGCCGTCACCTGAGTCCGCCGAATAGCGGACCGATCCGGCTTTAAGCCGTAACCTGAAGCCACCGCCTTTCAGCCGGTGGAGTATTCACACAATCGAATCAGTCTGTGATGCAGGTGCAGCGGACCTGACGCGCGAATAAGTTGGTAGTCAACTCTGCCTCCCGGCTCTGGAATGCTGAAGACATTCGCGCCTGTCTCACTCCCGGGCGGATGACGAGCGGGTCGCGAGACCGATCATCTCTCGGGTGGTCAACGTCTGACAATAGCCTGTGAAGGCGGCAAGCGCGTTGTCGTGCCGCTCCTTGGAATGGGTGGCGCAGGCATCCGAGATGCAGATCGGATAGAAGCCGCGGTCGGCGGCATCCCGCACCGTATGGTCGATGCATTGATCGGTGAGGAAGCCGGTGATCACCAACGTGTCGATGCCGATATTGCGCAGCGGCGAAACGCTGTGCATCGCCGGGGAATCCGGTTCGGGCAAGTCGATGACGGCGCTGGCAATCATGGGGCTCCTGCCCAAGCCAGGGGCGCGCATCGAGGCCGGCACGATCCGGTTCGGCGACACCGACCTGGCCACGCTGGACGAAGCAGCGATGCGGCGCGTACGCGGCGACCGGATTGCGATGATCTTCCAGGAACCGATGACCTCCCTCAACCCGGTGCTGACCATCGGCCGGCAACTGGTCGAGGCGATCGAGGCGCATGAACGGGTCTCGCGCGTGCAGGCGCGGCGCCGGGCGA
>NZ_JAZHLJ010000058.1:0-24816 GCF_036549495.1 Aurantimonas sp. C2-5-R2 | reverse complement strand
CAACATCTGCGACCTGTTCGAGCCCGAAGAATGTTGGAACTACCTCAAGGCCGCTGGCTATGTTGCAGATTAATCGCCTGACGCTCTAGGCGAAGCGCTACGGCACGGCGACGCCGTGCCGCAGGCATCGCTGCGAGGCTTGATCGTTGTTGCGGCGCGACGCGACCCCAGAGCGTCGGACGATAATAGGGACGCGGTTCTGTTTCTCGGCTCGCCGAGGCGATCCACGCGGAGGGCGGCGACGAGCGTAGCGGCGCTACGGTCGAGCCGGCCAACAAAGTGGGCGCCCGGCGACCGGAAACCCGCCCGCCTGTTTGCCTACGGCAAACGGCAGCTTTGAAAACCTGCCGATCGGCCTTTCCGCGCCATCCGGCGCGGGGCGATCGGTGGGCCAGGGGCTTTCGGGCCAAATCCATCGGGGCTCGTCTTGGCCGTAGCGCCGCTACGACCTGCGCCGATCCCCTCGACCTTGTCCCGAAACCCCGCTGGCAGAACGCGTTCCTATTGTCGTCCGACGCTCTAGTTCCGCTTTCATGAGCAACGTCCAATCCCCTGCCGCCATCCCTGCCGTCCGCCAGAAAAGCCGCTTCCGGCCTGCCGTTGTGGCCTCACTGGTAGGGCCGGTCGCCGCGCTTGCCCTTTCCGGCTGCGCGGCGGTGCTCAATGCCGCGACCAGCGGCAACGGCTACAGCGTCGTCGAAGATATCCGCTATATGCCCGGCGACAGCGGCACCTACGACCTCTACATTCCGGCGACGGTAACGCCGGACACGCCGCTCGTCGTCTTCGTTTATGGCGGCGGCTGGGATTCGGGATCGAAGGACCTCTATCTGTTTGTCGGTCAGTCGCTGGCAAGCGAGGGTGTCATCGTCGCCATCCCCGATTATCGCCATTATCCCGAGGTGCGATTTCCCGGCTTCATCGAGGACGCCGCCAAGGCGACGGCGCGAATTGCCAGGACCGTGCGCGGTGGCGCCTACGCCATGCCGGGCGGTTCGCACCCGCTGTTCCTGATGGGTCATTCGGCGGGCGCCGAGATCGCCGGTCTGCTCGCGACGGATGAGTCCTGGCTGGCAAAGGAAAGGCTGGCCTCGCAAAGCCTCGCGGGCTTTATCGGCCTTGCCGGTCCGTATGATTTCCTGCCGCTGACGGAAGAGCGCTACAAGCTGATCTTCCCGGAGGAGCAGCGCGCCGCGAGCCAGCCAATCAACTTCGTCGACGGCGCGGAGCCGCCGATGCTGTTGATCGCCGGTGCCGACGATACGACGGTCGACCCGAAGAACACCCGCTCGCTGGCCGCGAAAATGCGCGCCTCGGGCGGTTCGGTGACCGAAACGATCTATCCGGAGGTCGATCATTTGGGGGCGATCACCGCCTTCGCGACCGCCATCCCGCTCAATGATACCGCGATCCGCGACGAGACCCTAGACTTCATCCGGAAGAACGCGCGGTGAGCGCGCTGGCGGACTACGGGTCCCGGCAATTTCCGGGGACGCAACCGATCGAGGGACATGGCGTCAAGGTGGAGCCGATCGTCGACACCCGTCATTTCGAGGCGCTGTTCGCAGCCTTCGCCGAAGACCGCGAAGGTCGAATATTCGATCACATGGCATACGGGCCGTTCGCCGACGAGGCCGTATTCCGCCGTTGGGCCGAAGCCGCTTATCTCGCCGACAACATCCGGTTTCACGCCATCTTGCCTTTGACAACCGGGCGGGCGGAGGGGGTTGCCGCGCTGATGCGCACGGATACGGCGAACGGCGTCACCGAGATCGGGCATATCTGTCTCGCCGCGTCCTTGCAGCGGTCGCGGCCAGCGAGCGAAGCCTTCTACCTGATCATGCGCCGGGTGTTCGACGAACTGGGCTACCGGCGTCTCGAATGGAAATGCGACGACCGCAACCAGCCGTCCAAACGGGCGGCCGAGCGGCTAGGGTTTCGCTACGAGGGGCTGTTTCGCCAGCACATGATCGTCAGGGGCCGCAATCGCGATACCGCCTGGTATTCGCTCATCGACGGCGACTGGCCGACGGTCAAAGCTGGCTTCGACGCCTGGCTGGCGCCGGAGAATTTCGACGCTGAGGGTCGCCAGCGGCGCGGGCTGGCGGAGATGCGCGAGAGCCTTGTCGCCGGGCAATAGGGGCGAGGCGGCAACTTATCCTCTGGCGGGGACGATGGTCACCATGGCGTCGGACGGATAGATCGACTCGAACAGCACCCCGTCGCCTGGCATGAAACGCATCAGGGTCCGGCCTTCGCTGTCGGCCATCTCGAGCGTTCCATCGCGCGACGAGCGCCATTGCGAGACGCTTTGCAGGGTGGGCGAGCCGGCGCAATCCGGGCCGATCGGAGCGTTGGCAAAGCCGGCCTCAAGGTTTGGGCTCGCCGCAATCTTGCAGGTTGCGCCGCTGCGCAGGTCGATCAAACGCACGGCGTTCAGGCGAGTCGTGTCCGCGGCAGCGGTCGAAACCATTGCCGTGGCCGCGAGGGTCGTTACGCCAGCGACCGGCTCCGTCGCCGTGATCGTCGCGCCCTGCAGGCCGGCGACGAAGACGGAAGCGGCAATTCCGGCCCCAAAGGCCGTTGCGGCAAAGTTCATATCGGTTCCCTCACGAGGTTCTCTGAGACCAATATGCTCCCTACAACCTTAAGCGAAGGTTGACGCGGATCGCGACCGTTATCAAAGCGTTCAGTCGTGGCGTGGAAGGATGCCCGCTTTCACCGATTCCGTTACCGGCGAAACCGGCGTCTGTCCCTGGAACCAATGGGTCAGGTTACGGACGACGAGATCGCCCATCGCACCCCGCGTGTGCCGCGACGCGGAACCGACATGCGGCAGCAGCACGGTGTTGGGCAATGCGATCAGCCGGGCGGGAACGTGCGGCTCTTTCTCGAAGACATCGAGGCCGGCGGCACGGATTGTTCCGTTTTCGAGAGCCTCGATCAGCGCCGGCTCATCGATGGTCGTGCCTCGGCCGATATTGACGACGACGCCGTCAGGCCCGAGCGCCTTCAGGACTTTGGCATTCACAGCGCGCTCGGTGGCCGCGCCGCCGGGGGCCGCGATAATCAGCGTATCGACCGAACTGGCGAGGCTTTCCAGGCTTGGATGGTAGCGATAGGTGACATCGGTCCGCTCCGAGCGGTTGTGATATTCGATCGGCACGCCGAAGGCTTCGAGGCGCCGGGCGATGGCCAGGCCGATGCGTCCGAGGCCCATGATGCCGGCGGTGCGCCCGCGCAGCGTCATCGGAGTCAGCGGGTAGTTGCCCTCGCTCTCCCACCGCCCCTCGCGCAGGTGCTTTTCCGCCGCGTAGAGTTCGCGCACCGTCATCAGGAGAATGGCGAGCGTCGTGTCGGCGACCTCATCGGTCAGGACGTCGGGGGTATTGGTGACCATGACACCCGTGGAAGTCGCGTGCTTCACATCGACGCCATCGTAGCCGACGCCGAAATTGGCGATGATCTCAAGGTTGGGCAGCGCATCCATCATGGCGGCCGGCACCGCGCCCATCAGCGCGATCCCGCGTACGGCGTTGCGGCGGTCCTGGCTCAGCTTCGACACATCGCGATCAGGAACATGCTCGACATCGAAGGTGGTCTTCAGCGTATCGAGCGTATCGGGGTTCAGTTTGCCGGGGACGAGGATGGTCACGGAGGACAGGTCGGACATGGGGGCTCCCTTGGAAAAAGTGTGGATCGAAGAATTGTGGTGGGTCAGTCCGGCCAGGCGAGTTCGCTGGACTGTCGGATTTTGAGTTCCGGGGTGATGAGGATGGTCTCTTCGTTCGCCGGTTGGCCCTGGAGGCGGTCGAGCAAGGCGCCCGCCGCCCGCCGCCCGACCTCGCTCTGGCCGTTCGCGACGGTGGTCAGCGAGGGCGTCGCGATCACCGCCTCATCGATGTCGTCATAACCGATCACCGCGACGTCGACACCCGGCCGCAGTCCCGCGCGCGACAAGCCGTACATGACGCCGAGCGCGACGAGATCGGAAAAGCAGACGATCGCGGTCGGGCGGTTCTCGATGGCGAGAAAAGCGGACACGGCGTCGAAGCCGGAATGGCGGTCACGCGGGCCTTTGATGCGCCATTCGTCGCGGAATTCGATGCCGCCGCGCGTCAGCGCCGCCAGATAGCCGGCCTCCCGATCGCGCCCGGTCGAGGTCATCGCCGTGCCGCCGATCATCGCGATCGAGCGGTGGCCGCGCCCGATCAAATGGTCGACCGCGAGCCCCATGCCGTAGGAATCGTCGCCGCGAAAGCCACAGACGCCGGAGCCCTCGATCGTGCGAGCGATCAGCGTCACCGGCAATTCGTTTTCCTCGGCCAGGTGGATGTCGCTGGCCGGTGTCCCGATGGCCGGTGACAGGATCAGCCCGTCGGCACCAAGTTGCAGCATCGTATCGACGAACGAGCGCTGCTTGGCCAGTTCGTCGTGATGGTTGCACAGGATGAAGGTCTGGCGGCGCCGGTCGAGCTCATCCTCGACGGATTTCAGGATCTCGCCGAAGAACGGATTCATGATGTCATGAACGCAGACACCGAGAATGCCAGATCTCGACGTCCGCAGCGAGGCAGCGCGCCGGTTGTAGATGTAGCCGAGATCGCGCGCCGCATGCTTGATGCGTTCGCGCGTGACCTCCGCGACCAGAGGGCTGTCGCGCAAGGCCAGCGATACGGTCGCGGTCGAAAGACCCAGCGAATCCGCAATCGTCGAGAGTTTGACCTTTTGCGCCACCTAAGACCGTTCCTCCCGTTTCCACTGATGCCGCGTCGATCTATGGCAAACACTGGCGGTCGCGCAAAGCCCTGCCGGTGCTTTCGCCGCAAGGAACGGTGCGGGTGCCGGCTCAATCACCCGACGCGATGTCCCTTGTCGGCGTCGCGCCGGTGTCGGCGAGGTTTTGTGCCATACGCTGCAACAGCTTGCGCAGCGTCTTGCGCTCCCGGCCGGAAAAGCCGGCCAGCGCGGCGCGATCGACGGCCTTTCGCGCCGCGCCCACCGCATCGACGATGGCTGCGCCCTTGTCGGTCAGATGCGCGTGGCTCTGGCGCCCGTCGCGCTCGGAACCCCGTTTCTCGACGAGACCTTGAGCGATCAGGCGGGTCACGGTCTTGGTAATCGTCGGCGGCCGCACCGACAGGCGCTCGGCCAATTCGCGCAAGGACATGCCGTCCTCTTCGCTGATTGCAAGCAGAACCGTGTCCTGTCCGGGATAGAGATCGAGCGTCGCTAGACGTCCCGCCAGAGCGGTCCGCGCGATGCGCGCGGCGACGCCGAGATGCGTCGTCGCCGACCGCTTCCTCTGCTTCTTCCCCGCCATCTTGTCCCAATCCCTCTTCGCGGGGCAAAATGACGAAGTGCCGCTATGTTGTCCACCTTGTTTGCCCGTTACCCTCATGCCAGGAACATCGCTACGGGCCAAACATACCAGGCTCATCACGAGGATCGACCATGCGGCCACGCTACGAGGAGAT
This sequence comes from Aurantimonas sp. C2-5-R2, assembly GCF_036549495.1. Taxonomy (NCBI): domain Bacteria; kingdom Pseudomonadati; phylum Pseudomonadota; class Alphaproteobacteria; order Hyphomicrobiales; family Aurantimonadaceae; genus Aurantimonas; species Aurantimonas sp. C2-5-R2. The sequence goes on along the minus strand of NZ_JAZHLJ010000058.1, from coordinate 19,339 downwards.
GACGAGCGAGGAACTCGCGGCCGACCGAGTGTCGCTCGAAACGGCTGTCGCGGTGATTCCGATCGCCGCCGTGGAGCAGCATGGGCCGCATCTGCCGCTCGGCACCGATGCGATGCTGGCCGACGCGATGGTCGAGACGGTTCTGGCAATGCTGCCGGCGGAGCGCCCGGTGACGTTTCTGCCGACGATTCGGATCGGCAAGTCCACCGAACATACGCGGCTTTCTGGCACGCTGAGCTATGACTGGCGGACGGCGACGACGGCCCTGATCGAAATCGGCGAGGGGCTCGCTTCCAACGGCTTTCGTCGTCTCGTCATCGTCAACGCCCATGGCGGCAACACGCCGGTGATGGACACCGCCGCGCTGGAACTACGTAAGGCGCATGGCGTGCTGGCCGCGACCTGCTCCTGGCTGCGCTTCGGCATTCCGGACGGCTTGCTGCCGGCCACGGAGGTCGCCACCGGCATTCATGGCGGCGCGGTGGAGACATCGCTGATGCTGCATTTCCGGCCGGAGCTCGTGCGGACCGGCGCGGTGCGGGATTTCGCCTCGCTCCAGAGCGAACTCGGCGAATCCGCCAAACGGCTGCGGGCGCATGGCCGGCTCGGCTTCGGCTGGATGGCAGGGGATCTCAATCCGGCGGGGGTCGTCGGCAACGCATCGCTGGCGACGGCGGCAATCGGCGTGGCAATCGCCGACTATCAGGCAAAAGCGTTCGTGGAGTTCCTCGACGACGTGCTGGCCTTCGATCTGTCGCGGTTGCGCTGAAAGCTGCTGCGCGGCTTGGAAATCACGTGTCGGCCACGCCGGAGCAGCAAACGGCAGTCGGCTGCGCCTCTCCCGAGAGCATTGCTTCGATGACCCGGCAGTTGCTCAGCTCCGCATCGCTGCAGCCTTGGAGAAGGGCTTGCAGAGTCTGTTCCAGATCCTTCAACTCGGAGATGCGCCGCCGCACATCGGCCATCTGCGCACCGAACAGCAACCGCACCTCGCCGCAGTCGTAAGCATCGCCTCCAGTCCGCACGATGAGGCCGCGCACCTGCGCCAAGCTCAGGCCGAGGTCTCGCGTGCGGCGGATGAACCGCAATCTGCGAACGTGCTCGCCCCCGTATTGTCGGTGGCCCCCAGGCCCACGCGGCACGTGCGGCAAGAGCTCCAGCCCTTCATAGTAACGGACCGTGTCGACACTGCAGTCGGCCAGCCGGGCCAGAGCACCGATCGCAAGCGATTTTCCTGTCGTCGCCATGACCACTCCCTTGAAATTCGTCTCAGCCCCTTGAACCTAGAGTTACTCCAGATCCTACATCGAGGAAATACTGCCGGTCAGCGTCCGTCTGTCTCGGATGCGACCATTTACCGTTTCCGCCGGACCGAGCGTTTGGCCAGCGAATTAACAGGGGATCACAATGCGCCTTCACCATCTTACGACAGCAGAATGGACGAAAACCGTCGGGATTGGGCTAGCCGTCGCGGCGCTGACCGGAGCGATCATGTTTGCGGGCCTAGCAACCGGAGTGTCGCCCTTGCCCAAGCCGCTGGGATTGGCCTTCGCCAATACTTTGCTGGGAGCGGACCTGCCGCTACCTGTCGGACTGCTGTTCCACACGGCGTGGGTCACATTGCTCTCCGCCGTTTATGTCCTGCTGTTCCGAGACAAGTTGACGTTTATGCGGGCGTTCTGGTTGGCCTTCGCGCTCTGGATACTGGTCCTGCTGTTTTTCTTTCCTCTCGTGGGCTGGGGCTTCTTCGGCCTTGCCGTCAGTCCAAAGCTCGTCGTGGCTTCCGCCGTGCCGCACTTGCTGTTCGCGGTCTTCTTGTGGGGGCTGAGCCGCCAGTTTCTCCCAGCCCGAAACGAAACGTCGCGTAACGATCAATAGGACTCACTGGTTGATCGCCCCCATTCAGGTGCGCCGCGATCGGCGGAACCGGTTCAGCTCTCGATCCAGCGCCGCAGGAGATTCGACCGCGTCTTCATCACCCGGTCGAGGGTTTGCCGTGGGACGTCCGCGTGCCGCAGCTCCTCGACGGTGGTGTCGAGATCGAACAGGATTTCGCGCTGTTCGGCGTGCCGGACCTGGCTGCGCGCCCAGCCGACGGCCACCCGGCGCGTGCCGCGCGTCACCGGGTCGACACGGTGGAGGGTGGTCGAGGGATAGGCGACCAACTGGCCGGGCGCGAGCTTGACCTCTTCCTCGCCGGCGGTGGTTTCGATGATCAGCGCGCCGCCGTCGTAAGTCTCCGGGTCGTCGAGGAACAGCGTGAAGGAGACGTCGGTTCGAATGCCACCGATCATGGCGTCGTCGACATGACTGCCATAGGCCATGCCTGGCTCGTAGCAGGAAAAGATCAGGGGGGTCAGCCGGCTCGGCCGAGCAAACATGCGAAACAGGGCGTTCGCTTCGATGCGCTTGGCAAGCGTCGCGCGCAGGGTGTCGACCCCGTTGTCGCCGCGCTCCGCCTGGAGATTGTTCTTGACCGCCCGCGCATGCCCCCCGGCGGTGGCCCGTCCGTCGACGAATTGGGCCGCGTCGAGCACCGCGCACGCATTTTTTACCTCGTTCTGATTGAGAGTCCGTTTCGAAACTCACTGCGGCGGGTTCAAAGGCCCCTCGGATGGTCGCTCCGCAATGACATGATACCCGATTTCCGCGGGTTTGGGCGTCCCGGGTGAACCATGGAGGCTGGTCTTGGCAGGGTTTCGAAACGACCTCTGAGAACGTCGCCGATTACCAAATACATTATCAGTCATTACTTGGGAGATCATGAAATATTTGGAGATCTCATTCTTTTGAATGATTCCAATCAGCGATTTAGACTGATTCTAAAGAATGGATTTCCTCGTATTTCTTCTATTTCTATATAGACGTGGGAGATCGTCTTGTGGCACGGGAAAAACGGGCGGGCAACAATTTGGCGTGCTCGAGACCGAGATTGAAGGAGCAAGTATGAATCATCGTCGCAAAATTTGGATGGGGGTCGGAGCCTTCGTATTGGCCGGATCCGCGGCCTCGGCCGGGACGGCAACGACCGGACTGGTGGACCCCGGTCCGCGGCATTATGCCGGAGAGGAGACCGCCGAGCGCGGCTATCGCATCGCGGAAGCCGGCGAGTCCGGCGAGGCCGGGCACACGCAGGAAGCGGGCGAGGCCGGCGAAAGTGGCGAGGCAAGCGCCGCCAGCGAGGGCGGCGAGAGCGGCGAGAGCGGCAAGCCTAGCGAAGGCGGTGAGGGTGGCGAAGGAGGTGAAGGCGGTGGGTCCGTCGATCTCAAGACTGACGACGCGGCCTATTTCGCCGAGCTTTCGAAGATGCGCGGCCATCTGATGGCGGCCGAGGCACTGCTCGAGGCGGGCGAGACCGAGATGGCAGCTCCGCATCTCAAGCATCCGCTGAAGGAGAACTACGAATCCCTGGAAGCGGCCTTCGAGGCCCGGAGTGTGCCGGAGTTCGAGGCGACCCTTGAAACGATGGGAGCCAGCGACCCGGCCAATTCGGCCGACGCGCTGACCAAGATCGCCGAAGCCCGAAAGGCGATCGACGTGGTCGGAGAGGGAATCGACCCAAGCGCGAAGGCGCATGGAGTGGTGGCGCTGTTGCGCGAGGCAGCGCACGAATACGAGGAGGGCATCAAGGACGGCAAGGTCGAAGAATTGGCCGAGTACCAGGACGCCTACGGCTTCGTGCGAGCGGCCGATTCGGTCATGCAGGGACTGTCGGGCGGTATTCCAGCGGAAGCGGAAGAGGGTTTGAACGCGGCGCTCTCGTCGCTGAAGGAGGCGCTTCCGTCTCCTGTCCCATCGAAAGGCGGTCTGATGGACAGCGGCGAATTCAGCGCGATCGTCGCCAAGGCGGAGTTGGCCGCATCTGCGATTTAGGCATTTGGGGCCGGCCAAGCCGCCGGCCCCATAGACTACGCTTTCCGCCGCGTTGCCTCCATGAAGCTCCGCAGGACCGCGTTCATGCGGGTCTGATAGCCGGTGCCCTCGGCCTTGAACCAGTCGAGCACGTCCTTGTCGACGCGCAGGCTGATCGGCGTCTTGGCTTCGGGATAGACAAGCTCGGCGTCTTTCCAGAAGTCGGCGCCAAGGCTGGGGCCTTCAGGGGCATCGGGATTGTGATGCAGTTCACCCCGGCGATCCATTTCGCGGATTTCTTCCAGCGTGGCTGTCTTCATAGTCTTGTCGCTCATCGCGACCACCCTTCCATGCCGTGATCAGACGGCGTTTGTTCCCGCGGGGAGTCCAAACCAGGACAAAGCATTCGTCTTCGACGAGGCCGATCGCGACGAAGCGCTTCTCTCCGTACTCCTCGCGACGATCTTCTTTTTGAGCGCAGAAGCCTTCGAAAATCCTGGCCGCGCGCACCATGTCGACACCGCGCTCGCGAAGCACCTGCTCGCGTTTTTCCTCATTCCATTCAAGCTCCATCGGTGGCCTCATGGATTTTTGGCAATGGAATTCGGAGCTTGAAGGGTATCGTCCATGAATCGTATATACAGTTTGAATACACTACGCAACCCCGTGCATTCGCGATCGGACGCGCCTATATCGTTGGCCGGTCCACGAGGGAGACTCTGATGTCCGATACCGCCAACCAGGCCGACGCGCAGATCCCGGTCACCGTCCTCACCGGTTATCTGGGCTCCGGCAAGACGACGCTGCTCAACCGCATCCTGTCAGAGGATCACGGTCGCAAATACGCGGTGATCGTCAACGAGTTCGGCGAGATCGGCATCGACAACGACCTCATCGTCGAATCCGACGAAGAGATCTACGAGATGAACAATGGCTGCGTCTGCTGCACGGTGCGCGGCGATCTTGTGCGCGTCGTCGAGGGACTGACCCGCCGCAAAGGTCGCTTCGACGCGATCATCATCGAGACGACGGGGCTCGCCGACCCGGTGCCGGTAGCACAGACCTTCTTCATGGATGAGGACGTGCGCGCCAAGACCAAGCTCGACGCCGTCGTCGCGCTGGTCGACGCCAAGCATTTGCCGTTGCGCCTCAAGGACAGCCGCGAGGCCGAGGATCAGATCGCCTTCGCCGACGTGGTGCTGCTCAACAAGACCGATCTCGTCACCCCGGAGCAACTCGCGGTGGTCGAGGCGACGGTCCGTGCGATCAATCCCACTGCCGTGATCCATCGCACCGAACGGGCCGGTATCGATCTGAAACGTGTGCTCGGGCAGGGCGCTTTCGACCTGAAACGCGTGCTCGACAATGATCCGGAATTTCTCACGGGCGCCGAAGAGGTCCATGACGACCATGCCTGCGGCCCGGACTGCGATCATGATCACCATCACCACGGCCATGCCCATCACGGCCACGACCACCACCACCATGATGCGGCTTCGCACTTGCACGATGTGACGGTGAAATCGGTCTCGCTGCGTGGCGGCGAGCTCGACAGCGAAAAATTCTTTTCCTGGATTCAAGCGCTGACCCAGGAGCAGGGGCCGAACATCCTGCGGCTCAAGGGCATCATCGCCTTTGCCGGCGATCCGGACCGCTACGTCGTGCAGGGCGTCCACATGATCGTCGAGGGCGATCACCAAAGGCCATGGCGCGACGACGAAGGGCACGAGAGCCGGCTGGTGTTCATCGGCCGCGAGCTCGACGCAGAAGAATTGTCCGCCGAGTTCGAGGCGTGCGCGGCACGTCAGCGGGAAAATGCCTGATGCCGTCGATCGCGGCCTATGAGTTTCCGGATTTCGTCGAGACGGCGGTTTTCTTGAAGGATCAGCCGGTCTTCGCGGTCGCCGATGGCACCGTCCGGTTCCCGGCGGGCGGCGAGCGGGTGGTCGAGGCGCATCCGGGCGGGCTGTTGTCGGCGCGCTACGATCCCTACGGCCGGCGGCTTCTGACCGGCGGTGAGGATGGCCGCGTGGTGTCGGTGGACGGCGGCGGGGCGGTGCGCGAGATCGCCTCGATCGGCCGCAAATGGATCGCTTCTGTTGCTGGCGGTCCCAAGGATACGGTGGGCTTCGCCTCGGGCAAGACCGCCTATGTCCGGCTTGGCGGCGGCGCGCTCAAGGAAATCCGCCATGAGCGCACGGTCGAGGATATTGCCTTCGCGCCGAAGGGCATCCGGGCCGCGACCGCCCGCTACAACGGCGCCTCGCTGTTCTTTCCCGCGACCGACGCCGCCCCGGCCGCGCTGGAATGGAAGGGCGCGCATCTCGGCATCGATTTTTCGCCCGACGGACGCTTCCTCGTAACGGTCATGCAGGAAAACGCCCTGCATGGTTGGCGGATCGATGACGGCAAGCACATGAAAATGACCGGCTATCCGGCCAAGGTGAAAGACTGGTCCTGGTCGGCCAAGGGCAAATTCCTGGCCACGTCGGGCGCGCCGGCGGCGATCCTGTGGCCGTTCTCCGGCAAGGACGGGCCGATGGGCAAGGCGCCGCTGGAACTGGGCACGCGCGGCGACACGATGGTCACCGCCGTCGCCTGCCACCCGGCCGAGGACATGCTGGCGATCGGCTATGGCGACGGGATGATTCTGGCCGTTCGCTTTGCCGATTCCAAGGAAGCGCTGCTGCGGCGGGGCGGGGCGAGCCCGGTCAGGACGATGGCCTGGAGCGGCGAAGGCCGCTTGCTCGCCTTCGGGTCAGAATCCGGCGAGGCCGGCGTGATCGACATCGCAGGGTGAACGATGAGGAACATGGCCACGAGGCTTGGTGACAAGCTCGGAACGATCAGATCCGGCGTTCGGGAGATGAATGCCGCCGAGGCGGGGCGTAGCGCGCGCGATTATCCGCCGAGCCCCGCCTGATGGACGCTCTGACCCTCTTAGGCCTGGTCGCCGTCACGCTGATGCTGGCCTTCTATGCGCTCGAAGAAAAAAGCGCCTGGTTCGTTCTCTCGTTCGCCGGTGCGTGTGCGCTCGCGTCCATCTATGGCTTTCTGTCCGGTGCATGGCCGTTCGGCGTGGTCGAGGCGGTATGGTCCCTCGTCGCTTTGCGCCGCTGGCGAGGGAAGACGTCGAACTGAGGTCCGGCCACTCCGGCTTCGCTTCCGGTCTGAAGCTACAGCCCGTGTTCCTCGTCCTCGGCCGGTTCGTCCGTCACCGCCGCCTCGATCGTGCAGACGATGCCTTCGGGGCGGTAGTCGATCTTGACCTCGCCGCCGAATTCGGCCGCCATCGCCTGTTCGATCAGGCGTGAGCCGAAGCCGCGCGTCTCCGGCGCTTCGACCGGCGGACCGCCGATCTCCCGCCAGGTGAAGGTGAGCCGCCGCGTTCCTCCCACGACTGCCAATCCCCATTTGATCGTGACATGGCCGCTGTCGTTGGACAGCGCGCCGTACTTGGTCGCGTTGGTGGCAAGTTCGTGCAGTCCGAGTGCCAGCGCGAGGCTCTGCCGCGCTGTCAGCCGCAGATCGGGACCGGACGCGGAAATCCGCGTCTCGTCCTCCGGCTGGTGGGTCTTGAGCGAATTGGCGACGATCGCCGCGATCGGCGCCGAGGTCCAACTCGTCTGGGTGAGGATATCGTGTGCCTGGCCCAGCGCGATCAGCCGCGCCGAGAAGGCGGCAAGGCCGTCCTGGACGTTGGTCGCCCGGCGTAGCGTCTGGTTGGCGAGCGCGTTGACCATCGCGAGCGTGTTCTTGACGCGGTGCTGGAGCTCGCGCGTCAGCATCTGCTGGCGCTCTTCCGATTCCTTCTGCTCGGTTACGTCGCGCATCGCCCCGACGAAGCGCACGGTCCGTCCATCCTCGACCAGTGTCTGACCGCTCGAATGGATGTGGCGGGTGACACCGTCCTCAAGCCCGATGGCGCGATAGACGATATCGTATTCGCTACTGGAGGTGGAATCGAGCACGGCGGTTACGGCGGCCGCGACCCGTTCATGGTCATCGGCATGCAGTCCAGGCAGGAAGGTATCCTCGTAACTGACAGGCACCCCAGCCCGCAGGCCGAACAGCGCGCGGGCACGATCGTCCCATAAGAGCACGCCGGTTCGCAGATCGTAGTCGAAAGTGCCGATCGCAGCCGATTCCTGGGCCAGACGAAGCCGTCGCTCCGCCTCGATGAGGGCCTGTTCGGTTTGTCGGCGCTGAGTGAAGGCCCAGGATCTGTTCAGGACATCGCGCACGAAGGCGATCTCCTCATCACTCCACTGCCGGGGCTCGGCGGCGTGCAGATAGAGGATGACCCGAACCCGGCCTCCTTCGACGACGGTCAGATTGACGAGCGCGCCGATGCCGATTTCCGACCACGCCTCCTTGATCGCCGGCGAGGCGGCGTGCTCGACCGTGTTCTCGATGACGACCAGGCCGGAGCGCAACTCCTCTACAAAATCAGGTCCAAAGCGTGCGAGCGGAAAAGTTCCCAACAGCGGCGTCGCGCCGTCCGCCGTCCATTCGCTGGAGATCGTCGCGGCTGTTTCGCCAGTGTCGACACTGGCGTAGCCGACCCGATCGATGCACAACGTTTCGCCGAGAATCCGAAGCGCCTTGGTGGTGTGGCTGGCCTGCGCCTCGCCGAGAATGAACTCGTCGCCGAGCCGCAAGAGCGCTGCCTGCCGCGCCTCACGCGCCCGCTCGGCGGTGCGATCGACGATCGCACCGGGAAAGCGCAGCGGCTTTCCGGCGCTATCGTGGAAGCAACGACCCTTGGCGAATATCCAGTGAACCGCGCCATCGACATCGACAGTCCGGTATTCCTGCGCATAGGGCGAAGCTGTCTCGGCGGCGGTTTTGATCGTCGCACTGACTCGGTCGAGATCGTCCGGATGAACGCCGCGCAGGAACGTCTCGATGGGCACGCCCTTGTCGGCAAGCGCCGGGTCGACACCGAACAGGCGCGCAAAGCGCGCATCGACATAGACACTGTCGCCCGGAATATCCCAATCCCAGGTTCCGATCAGTTCCGACACCTCGAGCGCGAGGTGCAGCCGCTCCTGGCTGGCCTCCAGTTCCTCACGCTCCTTACGCTCACGCGTTCGGTCCCGCAGAATCTTGAGGACGCCAGCCGGCTTCTCGTCGTCGCCGTAGAGCGGCATCATTTCGCCGCTGGCGAAGAAACGCGAACCATCGGCCTTGAGGTGCCAGCGCTCGTCGCTTGCCTTGCCCATGCTCAGCGAAATGCGCATTTCGCGCTCGGGAATGCCGTCCGCAACGTCCTCGGGGGTGAAGATCGTCGCGATCGGTCGGCCGACGATCTGGCGTTCGGACCAGCCGAGAACTGCTTCCGCAGCGTCGTTCCAGGTCGTCACGACGCCGTCGAGATCAGCGGCGATGATGGCGTAGTCGACGGCGCTCTCGACGATGAGGCGATAGCGAGATTCGGTTTGGTGCAAGGCCTTTTTCAGGCTGGCGATCTCTTCCGCCGCAGTGCCGAGCCGGGCCTGCGAATCGTTTCTGGTCGCAGCCTCGATTTGCGAAAGCCGCAGCTTTAGCGCTGCGTTCTCCGCGAGCACCGCTGCCAGGCGGTCGTCCTGTGCCAGTTCCATGCGGCAGCGTCCCCTGCGCATCTTGAGGCAAGCCGGATTCGCCTCGGCTTGTCTCATCGATGTCCCCTTGTCATGCCTATGCCATCTCATCGACAGGTCAACAAGAGTACCCCTATCCAAGCCATTAATTTTAAATGACTATTGGCATTATTTCCTGTGCGGGACAACGTCCCCTTGATCTGCCGTCACGGCAGTATCGGCAGTAATTACAAGAGACTGCCTACGGCCGGTCGGCGCCAATGTTCCGGTGGCGCCAGCAAGATGTCCCGGCGCGATTTCCAGAGCCAGCAACCGGTGTGGCTCGAACGGCCCCGGCATGGCGAGATTCGCCGTGGCCGCGCTCGAAAAGCCGAAGCGACCGTAATATTCCGGATCGCCCATGAGCAGGACCGCACCATGGCCGAGCCGCGCGGCCTCGCAGATGGCATGGCGCATCAGCGCACCGCCGATGCCGGCCTTGTGCATGCTTGGATCGACGGCGAGCGGGCCGAGGAGAAGGGCCGGGACTTCCTCCTGGCCGCGTTGGCCGGCGGCGATGCCCCACAGCCGCACGGTTCCGACCAGGCGACCGTCGGCGGCGATCGCCGCGAAGGCGAGATCGACCGCCGGCCGCCGCCCACGCCGGAGCGCCTCGGACGCTTTGCGCTTGCGGCCGGGACCCATCGCGGCGTCAAGGAGGATTTCGCGCGCGGCGACGTGCCGGCCGGTTTCCCGATCGATCGAAAACAGCGGCGCGGCAGCCTCGAACGCCGTGGCATGAAGGAATGCGGACATAAAACCCCCACTGATCGACAGGAGGCGGAAGGGAACGGCCGGGCAATGCCGCGGCGCGCGGGCGAAACGCCCGGTGCGGCGGCGCCGGGCGTCAGCTTCGGAGCGACAGGCTCCGTCGTCGCAATCGCGTTCTCATGCGGCGCCTCAGATCACGTAGGCGCGCAACGGCTCGATGCCGTTGAAGGCGACCGAGGCGTAGGTGGTCGTATAGGCGCCGGTGCCCTCGATCAGCACCTCGTCGCCGACCGTCAGCGAGATCGGCAGCGGGTAGGGCGTCTTCTCGTAAAGGACGTCCGCCGAATCGCAGGTCGGGCCGGCGATGACACACGGTTCCGTTCGCTCGCCGTCATGCTTCGTGACCATCGGATAGCGGATCGCCTCGTCCATGGTCTCGGCGAGACCGCCGAACTTGCCGATGTCGAGATAGACCCAGCGATTGGCGTCCTCGGCCGATTTCTTCGATACAAGCACGACCTCCGCCTTGATGACGCCGGCATCGCCGACCATGCCACGGCCCGGCTCGATGATCGTCTCCGGCAACCGGTTGCCGAAATGCTTGCGCAGGCTGGCGAAGATCGCCTGGCCATAGGCGCTCGCGGTCGGCACGTCCTTCAGATAGCGGGTCGGGAAGCCGCCGCCCATGTTGACGAGGGTCAACACGATGCCCTTTCCGGCCAACGCCTCGAAGACGTATTTGGCGTCGGCGATCGCCGTGTCCCAGGCTTCCGTGTCGGTCTGTTGCGAGCCGACATGGAAGGAGACGCCGGTGGCGGTGAGGCCGAGCGCGTCGGCATGCACAAGCACGTCGATCGCCATCGCCGGCACGCAACCAAACTTGCGCGACAGTGGCCATTCGGCGCCCTCGCCATCGGTGAGGACGCGGCAGAATACGCGGGCGCCGGGTGCGGCGCGAGCGATCTTCTCGACCTCCTCGACGCAATCGACCGCGAACAGCGACACACCGAGCGCGTGGGCGCGGGCGATGTCGCGTTCCTTCTTGATGGTGTTGCCGTAGGAGATGCGCTTGGCCGTCGCGCCAGCCTCGAGCGCCATCTCCACCTCGGCGACCGAGGCGCAGTCGAAGTTGGAGCCGAGCGACGCGAGCAGGCGCAGGACTTCCGGCGCCGGGTTGGCCTTGACGGCGTAGAAGATCGCCGAATCGGGCAGTGCCTTGCGGAAGGCGTTGAAATTGTCCTCGACGATGTCGAGGTCGACGACGAGGCAGGGGCCGTCCGGTCGTCGGGTGGCGAGGAAATCGAGAATGCGCTGCGTGGCCATTGGGCTCTCCCATTGACCCGATCCCTGCGGATCGGAAAATCGACGAGGAGCGACTGCAAGATTGCCGCGGACAGCCGATAGCGACCCTCCGAACGGCCTCTTGCGAGACGCGACGATGGCCGGATGCGAACGCGGAACGTCCGTCTCCGGTAATCAGTCTGCCATGGCTTGGTGGGCTTGGACCCGCCGCACTTCAGGCAAGGATGGTGTGCCTCTTCAGTATTCCCGGCTTTGGAGACCAGGAGAGACCAGAAAGGCCCGGACCGTCGTTGCTTCAAGGCGTCCTCGATCTCGCGAAGCTCGCAAAACCGACTGGATGTGTTACGTCCAGGTACCGTCCCGGCAACCCTCGCATTTGAGGACCGGGGGACGCCCACAGGCACGTGCGACTTGGGGCGAGATGCGATGTATGCCGGTGATCCGTCATAAACAAGGGGGGAAGATCTCCCCGATTGATTTTTCGACCGTTCCCGTAGCAGGAAGGATCGTCGGCGTTGTCCGGCGGCCACAATCACAAGCCTGGAGCAAGGTGCCCGAATGGATACGCTGACCCGGATGCGCGCCTTCATCGCCGTCATCGAGAACCAGGGATTCTCGGCGGCGGCCCGCAAGACCGGACGCTCCAAGGCGCTTCTGTCGAAATATGTGCGCGAGTTGGAGGACGAACTCGGCGTGCTTCTGATCAACCGGACCACCCGGCAGATCGCCCTGACGGCGGCTGGGGAGGTCTATCTGTCGCGTGCTTCCGGCATCCTCGCCGATCTCGAAAGCCTCAACGAGGAGGCGCGCGAAGCGACCGGCGAGGCCAAGGGGACGATTCGCGTCTCGGCGGCCCGGACCTTTGGCGACGCCGAGCTGGGGCTCAGCCTCGTCGACTTCGCCAAGGACCACCCTGACATCGGGCTCGACATCCATCTCGATGACAGTTTCGTCAATCTGGTCGAGGAAGGCTTTGACGTCGCGATCCGCATGACCCGGCTGGCCGATTCGGCGATGATCGCCCGGCGACTGGCCTCGCTCGACTTCGCCATCGTCGGCAGTCCGGACCTGTTGAAGCGGCTTGGCCGGCCGACGCACCCCTCGCAGATCGCCGGCTTTCCGGCGGTGATCGATTCCAATTCGCGGATGTTCTCCAACTGGATCTTCCGCGATCCGGAAACCAAGGAGACGATCCCGGTCACCGTGTCGGGAAAATTCACCGCCAACAGCCCGGTCACCGTGCGTGCAGCGGCGATTGCCGGTCTCGGTCTGGCGCTGAGCCCGAGCTTCGTCATCCGCAAGGACATCGAGGCGGGAAAACTGGTGACGGTGCTTGACGATTACATGCCGAGCGAGGCGGGGATCTACGCGGTTTTCCCGCATCGCCGCCATCTACCGGCGCGGGTACGGCTGTTCGTCGACTATCTGGCGGACTGGTTCAAGAAGTGCGACTCGAAGCGGCGGAACGGCGGTTGAGGCGAGCCGGCCGGCGCCCGCAGCTTTACCCAACCTTAGCAGATCTGCGGTAGGCTAGCGGCATGTTAAGTCGATCGTCCCTGGCCGTGCTGGCTCTCTTCGCCGCCGCTCCCGTCGCCGCCCATGAGCCGGCCGTGCCGGCCGTCACGCGTTCCGAAATGCCGTACGCCGTCGAGGCCGATCCCGGCACGATCGTCATCAAGACCGGCGAGCGCAAGCTTTACCTGCTCACCGGGCCCGGCAAGGCGCTCGAATACGACATCGCCGTCGGCAAGCCGAGCGAGCAGTGGTTCGGCAAGAGCTGGGTTTCCAAGAAACGCGATCATCCAACCTGGACGCCGACGCCGTCGATGCGCGAAAAGAACCCGAACCTGCCGCAATCGGTGGGGCCGGGACCGAAGAATCCGCTGGGCGAACGAGCGCTGAATCTCGGCTGGGGCGCCTACCGCATTCACGGGACCAATTCGCCGAAATCGATCGGCAGCGCCGCATCCTCCGGGTGCTTCCGGATGCGCAATGCCGACGTCAAGGATCTGTTCGAGCGGGTGAATATCGGCGCGCAGGTCCTCGTCCTGCGCTGACCGGTGACGAAACAAGCGCTTCGTTCAAACTTCGGCCATTCTTATGCTGTTTCAGATTCCGACGAATTCGGAGGGGAACGGCCTTGCATCATCGTGTCACGGTAGGCGTTCTGGGGATCGCCGCTGCCATACTGGGCACCGGGGCTGCCTCGGCCCATCCGCACGTCTTCGCCGAGGCAAAGATCGAGATCGTCGGCACCCCGGACGGGCAGCTTGCGGCGATCCGCAACATCTGGCGCATGGATGAGCTATTTTCCTCCTCGGTGATCGTCGATTTCGACAAGAACGCCAACGGCACCCTCGACGACGACGAACTCGCCGAGGTCGGAGCGACAGTCAAGGAATCGATCGCCGAGTGGAATTTCTACACCTTCGTGGAAGCCGGTGGCCGCGACGTGATAATGGCGCCGCCGGACGAAATCCTGATGCTTTGGGAGAACAACCAGCTTTTGATGTTCTTCGAGATGAAGGCCGGCGAACCGGTCGACCTCGCCAAGGACAAGCTGACGGTTTCCAACTTCGACGAAACCTTCTTCGTCGCCTTCGACTTTGCCAGCGAAGGCGATTTCCAGCTCGTCGACATGCCGAAGATCTGCGTGAAGAAATTCCTCGTGCCGGACGAAGACGAAGCCGCCAAGCAGTGGCTGGCGTCGGTTGCGACGCTGGCCCCGGACGAAACGATTCCCGACGACGGCGTCAACTATTCCAAGGTCCTGGCGGCCCGGCTGGAGGTGACATGCGCGCCCGCGAGCTGATTGGCCTCGGCACCGTACTTGTTTTCGCGGCTGTCTTGATCGCCGAACCGGTTTTGGCCAAGTCCTCGCTCGGAATCGGCAGCGCCGAGGTGACCGCGCAACCGTCCGGCGGTCTCTTCGGTCCGATCTTCACCCACATCGCCAGCTATCAGCGCGAGTTCTTCACCGCGCTGCGTCAGGCCCTGATCCAATTGAAACAGGATGGCTCGGCGCTGCCGTTCCTGGTCGGCCTGTCCTTTGCCTACGGGGTGTTCCACGCCGCCGGTCCCGGCCACGGCAAGGCGGTGATCTCGTCCTACATGCTCGCCAACGAGGTGGAGCTGCGCCGGGGAATCCTGTTGTCCTTCGTCTCGTCGTTGCTGCAGGCGGTGTCGGCGCTCGCGCTGGTCGGAGTCGGCTGGTACGTGCTGCGCGGCACCGCGGTGTCGATGACCGACGCGACCGACGCGCTGGAAATCGCCTCCTATGCGCTCATCGTCCTCTTCGGGGCGTGGCTTTTGACCCGCAAGCTGTTGCGTCTGGTCAGTAGTGGGCGACGCACAGCCGGAGCGCTGGCCTTCGCGCCGGCGCGCCTTGCGAAAAAGCAGGCCGATGCGGCGGGGGGGCTCGCTTTCGCCGCGCCCGGCGCGGGTGCCAGGGGAGGGTCGCCGTTGATGCGGCCTGCTTCGGCGGCGTTCGCGCCCGGAACCTGCACCGACGATGACGATACCTGCGGCTGCGGTCGGGCGCATATTCCCAACCCCAAAGATCTCGGCGGGCGGATGACGCTCGGCACGGCCGCCGCGGCGGTGTTCGCGGTCGGGTTGCGCCCGTGTTCCGGCGCGATCGTGGTCCTGACTTTCGCCCTGATCAATAGTCTTTATCTCGGCGGCATCCTGTCGGTTTTCGCCATGGCGATCGGGACAGCGCTCACCGTGTCCGCGATCGCTTGCGTCGCCGTTTTCGCCAAGGGGTTTGCGTTGAAAGCTAGCGGTGGTGGAACGCTCGGCCGGGCCGTAGGGACCACACTGGAAATCGTCGGCGCTCTGTTTCTGGTGATTGTCGGCCTGTTGTTGCTCGGTGGCGCGTTGCAGACGGCTTAAGCATGAAGAGAGCTGGCCGGTACGGCGGTCGTTTTCGACCCGCCGGCGGGTTGATTCATACGGGCGATAGAAAGTCTTAACCGACTCTGTCTTACCCTTCGGAAGCAGGATGCCACCGGAGGCTCTCAAGCTCGAATATGCCCTACGCCGTCAGAATCCAGAAAGTTGCCGCGGGATCGAGTCTGCCGCGCGGTTCGGGTGTCCATAGGCTCAACTGGCAGACGAAATGACCTCGATCACGGTCCGCCGGCGCGATGACGTCATTATCGCGCGCCAGCAGGCCAAGCTGGATGCCCAGGCATTGCTGATCGAACAGCAGACTGCTGCCCTTGCGCATAGCCGAAAAATCTTTGAGCGGGCCTCCGCCGCCGCCCGCATCGGTGTCTGGGAATGCAACCTTGACGACCAGACGTTGGTGTGGACGGATGTCGTCTACGACATCTTCGAGCTTCCACGCGGATCGGCGCTGGATCGGACCGAGATCCTGGAATGTTATCCCCAGGGTTCGCGCAAGACGCTCGAGATGTTGCGGCGCAGGGCGCTCGAAGAGCGTAGCGGCTTCAGCCTCGACGCCGAGATCACCACGATGAAAGGTCGGCTTCGCTGGATTCGGATCACCGCCACCGTCGAGTGCGACGACGACGGCGTCGCCGTCCGCATCTTCGGGATGAAGCAGGATATCACCGAAGAGAAAATCATTTCGGACCAGATGCGGTATCTGGCTGAGTTCGACGTGATGACCGGGCTGCGTAACCGGAGCCAGTTCCAGTCCAGGCTTTCAGATCTCTCCGGGGGCGACGCCGACCGTAATCCGATCGGTGCGCTCATGCTGGTCGACCTTGACGGGTTCAAGCAGGTCAATGACACCTATGGTCATGCGCTCGGCGACCAGTGCCTGAAGGAGGTCGCTCAGCGGCTTGGGAAAGCCTGTCGCGAGGCAGAGCTTGTCGCACGGATCGGCGGTGATGAGTTCGGGGTCCTGCTCGGGGCCGATCTCGATCAGCGCGCGATCGAGGAACTCGCCGGGGCTATCGTGGCGGCGCTCAGCAGGCCTGTCGATCGTTGCGGCCATTCGCTCGAACTCGGCGCCTCGGTCGGCATCGCCCGCGTCGATGCATGGACGCCGTCCGAGCTGTTCATCCATGCCGACGCCGCCCTCTACGCCGCCAAGGCCGCGGGCCGAAACACGTTCCGCATGTTCGACCCGGCCATGATGCAAACGGTCGAGGATCGCGCGCCACCGCCTGGAGCCGCTGCCCCGATCAGGCTGATGGGAACCGATCGCCGGGGCTTTCGGCGGGCGTGCCCAGGCTGACACAGGCGGTTTGGATTGGGCCGGACGAGGCCGACGTTTCGCCCCCGACCCCGACGCGTCCCTCTCGTGCGAACGCCGGAGCCGATCGTGTCGATGCAATCGGACCGGGGCGATCCGCTTTCACCGTAGCGCGCGAAGGTCTGTGCCACCGGCCTTGGCGATGTTCGGCTATCTGCCCCGGCCGGCAGCATAATCCCGGCAGGCGTCGCCGAAGGCCTTGAAAATCGCGGCAGAGGCCTTGTCGGTCTCGGCCCAATATTCGGGATGCCATTGGACCCCGAGCGCGAAGGCGCGGGCTCGTTGGACGGAGACGGCCTCGACCGTCCCGTCGGACGCCGTCGCCTCGACGGTCAGGCCGTCGGCAAGACGGTCGATCGCCTGACGATGCACCGAATTCACCTGAATTTCGGGCTTTCCGACAATGCTGGCAAGCAATCCGCCGGGCGTTACCGCGACCGGATGACGGATGGCGAAGCGTTCGCGCTGTTCCTTGTTCGGTATGGCCCGGTGATCCATGCGGCCTTCGATCTCCTGGATTTCCGTGGCCAGGGTTCCGCCGAGCGCGACATTGAGTTCCTGATGCCCACGACAGATGCAGAGCAGCGGCACCCCCTTGTCGATCGCGCCGCGGATCAGCGCCTCGGTCAGCCGGTCGCGATCCGGATCGAAGGGTTCGTGCGCCTGGCTCGGCGGCACGCCGTAACGATCCGGATGCACGTTTGACGCCGAGCCTGTCAGCATCAGGCCATCCACACGGTCGAGCAGTGCCGCGACCTCGAACTCGCTCGACAGCGCCGGCACAATGATCGGCAGAGCTTCGGCAACACGGGTCAGCGCCTTCAGATAGGTGTCCGGCGTCGCGTGCCAGCGATAATTGTCGAAGTCGCGGACGTCGGCGGGGACGGCGACGAGGATCGGAACGGCGGACATGAATGGCTGCTTTCTTCGATGTGTCTTGGCGGTGCCGATGTAGGAAGCCGCCGCGCGATTGTCGATCCGCTATGCCAACGCTGGCCTGTGGAGCAGCTGAACGCGCAATTCATCGTACATCTGGCTTATTATAAGTAATTATTGTAATTTACATTGCACGCCAAGTTTTCTTTACCTGAAAGGTCGGATGTTCTAGCGTTTTTCCCTGCCCGCCGCGAATTTGGGTGAACGCCGGAAAGCCGGCGGCCGTCGCGGCGGTCGAGCATGGGAGGATATTTTCTTGGATCGTCGTTCATTCATCAAGAAGGCCGGGGGAGTCGGGCTCGGCGCCGCCGCCGCTTCGACGCTGGCCGCGCCCGCCATCGCGCAGGAAAACCCCAAGATTACGTGGCGTTGCACGTCCTCGTTCCCGAAGTCGCTGGACACGATCTATGGCGGCGCTGAGACGATGGCGAATTATATCAAGGGATCGACCGACGGCCAGTTCGACGTCCAGGTGTTCGCTGGCGGGGAGATCGTTCCGGGCCTGCAGGCTGCCGATGCCGCGGCCGCTGGCACGGTCGAGATGGCCCATACCGCGTCGTATTACTACTGGGGCAAGGATCCGGTCTACGCGCTCGGCACCGCGGTGCCGTTCGGCCTCAACGCCCGTCAGACCAACGCCTGGTTCTACTATGGCGACGGCGACAAGCTGATGAACGAGTTCTACGCCACTCAGGGGCTCTACGGACTGCCCTGCGGCAATACCGGCGTGCAGATGGGCGGCTGGTACCGCAAGGAGATCAATACGCTCGAGGATCTCAAGGGTCTCAAGATCCGGATCGGCGGCATGGGCGGCAAGATCATCGAGAAGCTCGGCGTGGTGCCGCAGCAGATCGCCGGCGGCGACATCTATCCCTCGCTGGAGAAAGGCGTCATCGACGCGGCCGAATGGGTCGGGCCTTACGACGACGAGAAGCTCGGCTTCTACAAGGTCGCGCCGTACTACTACTATCCCGGCTGGTGGGAAGGCGGACCGGCACTCGCCACGATGGTCAATCTCGACAAGTGGAACGAATTGCCGAAGCACTACCAGGAGGTTGTGCGCTCGGCCTGCCAAGCCGCAAATGCCGACATGATGGCCTCCTACGACTTCAAGAATCCCGCCGCGATCCGGCGACTGGTGCAGAACGGCGCCCAGCTGCGCCCGTTCAGCCAGGAGATTCTGCAGGCCTCCTACGACGCGGCCAAGGAGACCTATGCCGAGATTTCCGCCGAGAATCCGAAGTTCAAGGAGATCTACGAGAACCAGCTGGCCTTCAAGAAGGACGCCTATCTATGGGCGCAGCTGTCGGAGTACACCTTCGATACCTTCATGATGATCCAGCAGCGCAACGGCACGATGTAGCCGCCCAATCGTTATCGGCGAGCATTGATCCCGGGGCGGCGACGCCTCGGGATTTTTTGTTGAAGAAGGGGCGGCGGTGCGAGAGACTGTCTTGCACTTCCGTCACTGATGCTTACGGTTCCACGGGACGGGGGCGGGAAAATCTGACCCACAAGGACGCCTGCCGACCGCGAGGCAGTACTTACATTTTCGGGAGACATCCATGGACAGACGCGCATTCATCGGCGGCGCCGCCAAGGGTGCATCTAGGCTCAGGACTCATTGATCAGAGCCAGAAGATGACGGCGGCTGCGATGCAGATGGCCGAGAAGAAGGTGTGGGCGCAAC
>NZ_JAZHLJ010000057.1:0-25958 GCF_036549495.1 Aurantimonas sp. C2-5-R2 | reverse complement strand
CTCTTCGCACGGCCTCCGCCCCTGCGATGCCCTCATTGTGAAATGCTCATCGCGGAAACCGATAAACCAAAAGTGCCAAAGTAGTGCTAGTTACATTGGTTACGGAAACCAGCTGCGAGAACACTTTGATGACGATTCGCTGCTCGCCGCTACAGCAGTGGGGCAGATCGTCAGATCTCGGTTAAGAGATGCGAAAACGAGGGGGGAAGCCGACCCAGTCCAGAAGCGAGCTTTCCTTCTATACCAATTCAAGCGGCGAGAGGAAATCGATCTGCTCCGCTCCGTTTATGGGCGGCTGTTTTTTCAGGTTTCGCTTTACTCCCGCCGTGGGGCACGGGTCGACTATCTCTCTCGGAAGTTTGCGACAAGCGAAAACTTCTACGCCGCGCAGCGATACCGGGATCGCGCGGAGAGGCTAATCGAGGATGATGAGAACGAAGCGGAGGAGAAGCACGGCCAGCGAGTGGCCAAAATTTTTCACGACGGCGATTTCATAGTCAGCTTGGACTCTCCGACTACTTCTGACGACCAAGTGAGCCGATTTTGCGAACTGATATTTAGTAGCAATCAGATTTCGCCTACCAAGATCGAATATGGGATGTTTCTAGCGAAGGCTGCCGCTCTCCGTACGTTAGACCTCTCCCGTCAGGTGGGCGCCGCGATATTTTCTGACGCAGGAGAAGTATTGTCGCTCGGTTCCAACGAAGTTCCAAAAGCTGGAGGCGGGACGTATTGGTGCGAAGACGCTCATGATGACCGAGAATTCAAACGTGGTCATGATTCAAACGATCAGCGAAAGCGCGAAATTCTCTCTGAACTCGTGAAACATATTGCCCCCGAAGCCGATTTGGACACAGTCCTCCGTATTCCCGCTGTGGCTGACTCCCAGTTCATGGATGCCTTGGAGTACGGAAGGATAGTCCACGCCGAGATGTCAGCCATTTCAGACGCGGCGAGGCTCGGTCGTTCAACGAAAGACGCAGTCCTCTATTGCACAACCTTCCCATGCCATATGTGTGCGAAGCACATAGTCGCTGCAGGTGTAAAGGAAGTCGTCTTTCTGGAACCATACCCCAAAAGCCTAGCGTCCTCCCTCCATGCGGATTCACTGCTAATTGAGCAGGGCGACCGTGGGCGTTTTCAGGAGAATCCGTATGTCAGCTTCAAGCATTTCTACGGAATATCACCGCGACGCTACAGAGAATTTTTCGAGCGCGGAAAACGGAAGGACTCGACAGGTGCCTATATCCAATATCCTTATGGCACCCCGGAACCCTTCATTCGAGTTAATTTCCCATATTATCAGAGAAACGAGGCCGAAGTTCTCAAATTCTTGAGATTCGCCACAGAAGATGTATTTTCATTTGATGATAAAGGCTAATTTTCCTCTTAACGTTCTTGACTAACGAATGCCGTGACGGTTTCGTTGGATCTGCGGCTCGCCTGCCTCCGGCGCTCGTTCGATGGTCGCCCGCACGTTTCCTGTCGAGGACACCGTCCTCGTCATCCGGCTCCGGGGCGTAGTCGTTTACAATGCCGTCGGAGAAATAGGCGCCGCGCCCGACATGCGCTCCCGCCGCCTCATCGCAGAACAATATCTCCGCTCGCGCCGAAAAACGGGTTGACGGTTTCTCGTCGCCTGTCGCGCGCCGTGCTAAGCCGTCGGCGGCATGATGCCGGGAACCGGCCGCAGAGCGGCCGTCGGCGAGATACGCAGGGAGCGAAAGAATGAGCGGACCGGGGTTCGAGACACTATCCATCCATGCCGGCGCCCAGCCGGATCCGTCGACGGGTGCCCGCGCGACCCCGATCTACCAGACCACCTCCTTCGTCTTCGACGATGTCGACCATGCCGCCTCGCTGTTCGGGCTGCAGCAGTTCGGCAATATCTATACGCGCATCATGAACCCGACCCAGGCCGTGCTCGAGGAGCGAGTCGCCGCGCTCGAAGGCGGCACCGCGGCCTTGGCAGTGGCATCGGGTCACGCTGCCCAGCTCATCGTCTTCCAGGCGCTGATGCGGCCGGGCGACGAGTTCGTCGCCTCGCGCAAGCTCTATGGCGGCTCGATCAACCAGTTCGGCCACGCCTTCAAGTCGTTCGACTGGCGGGTGAAATGGGCAGACCCGGACGACGTGTCGAGCTTCGAGGCGGCGATTACCGACAAGACCCGCGCGATCTTCATGGAATCCTTCGCCAATCCAGCTGGCGCCGTGGTCGACATCGCGGCGGTCGCGGCGATCGCCCAGAAGCACGGCATCCCGCTGATCGTCGACAACACCATGGCGACGCCATATCTGTGCCGACCGATCGAACACGGGGCCGACATCGTCATCCATTCGCTGACCAAATTCATGGGCGGCCACGGCAATTCGATGGGCGGTGCCATCGTCGACGCCGGCACCTTCGACTGGTCGGCGAGCGACCGCTATCCGATGCTGTCGCAGCCGCGAGACGAGTATAACGGTATCGTCCTGCACGAGACCTTCGGCAATTTTGCCTTCGCCATCGCCTGCCGCGTGCTGGGCCTGCGCGATCTCGGCCCGGCGATCTCGCCGTTCAACGCCTTCATGCTCCTCACAGGGATCGAGACGCTGCCGCTCAGGATGCAGCGCCATTGCGACAACGCGCTCAAGGTCGCTCAGCACCTCAAAGGCCACGACAAGGTCAGCTGGGTGTCCTATGCGGGTCTCGAAGACGATCCGAACCACGCCATGATGAAAAAATACGCGCCCAACGGGGCAGGGGCCGTCTTCACCTTCGGGCTCAAGGGCGGCTTCGAGTCGGGCGTGACCTTCGTCGAGGCGCTGGAGCTGTTCTCTCATCTCGCCAATATCGGCGACACGCGCTCGCTGGTGATCCACCCGGCCTCGACCACTCACAAGCAGCTCGCCGACGAGCAGAAGATCGCGGCGGGCGCCGGGCCGGACGTGGTGCGGCTGTCGATCGGCATCGAGACTGTCGCCGACATCATCGCCGATCTCGATCAGGCGCTGGCCAAGACCTGACGCCTTCGCCGGCTTCGACCTCAGACCTGAAGCGGTCGCCCATGAGGCGGCCGTTTTGGCTTTCTCGCCAATGACGGAACGAGCGGCGCCGCCGCGCATTTCTGCCGGTCCGATAGTCTCTTCTCCCTGCTGAAAGATCTGAAATGGCCGAACATTTCCTGAAATTCGAAAAGGACGGCATTGCCGTCGAGACCGGTGCGCCGGCCAAGGAAAAGATCAAGAGCGGCCGCCCCACCAACAAGACCTGGAACATCGAGGACGATGGCAACGGCCTTTACGCCGGCATCTGGGAATCGACCGCCGGCGAGTGGGAGATCGACTATACCGAGTGGGAGTTCCTGCACATTCTCGAAGGCGTCTCGGTCTTGACCGAGGAGGGCTGCGAGCCGGTCAAGCTGGTCGCCGGCGACAGCTTCGTCATCCGCCCGGGCTTCAAGGGCCGGTGGAAGGTCGTCGAGCCGACCAAAAAGCACTACGTCATCAAGGTCTGAGATCGCACCGGTACGGGACTCGATACATCAAGAAGGGTCCGCTGGTATCGCGGACCCTTTTGTTTTTCCTGCGGCAGCCGGAGCGCGATTTTACGCCCTCCGCCGTCCCGCAGCCGGCAAGAAATGCCGGCCATACATGCCTCAGCGTTCGATCTCGATCAGGATTTCGTTGCGCTTCATGAAACCAGGGGTCCAGGGCGGATTATAGAAGGCGTATTCGGGATCGCTCTTCTGCTTCAGATTGTTGTCCGCGAGATAATTGTAGAGGCTCATCAGGTGCTTGCTGGCGAGCGTTGCATTGAAATTACCGGAAAAGCGGATCGCCGCGATGCGTCGCGCCTGAACTTCCTTGATCGCCACGTCGCTGTTGCCGGGCTCAGGGAGGCTGGCCAGAGTGAATTTCTTCGGCATGACGAAGCGCACGGCCCAGCCCTTGGTCCGGCCATCGCCTTCGGCCAGCTGCTGGGTCACGGGGGTCGTCATCTTGATCTTCTTGCCGGGGCGGCTGCGGGCGAAAATGTAGTCGGCGAGCGTCTGGAAGCCCATGCGGCGCGCCTTCTCATGATAGCCGCTCTTGACGGTCTCGGCGACGATCATCGCATCGTAATCGCGGATTTCGATCGCCCCGTCCTCGCGGACCACGTCGTAGTCCGGTTCCTCGGTGTGCTCCTGTACCTTCTTGGTGACGAAATACGCCGTGCCGACGACCGCGACGGCACCGCCTACCACGAGAAGCGCGGTCAGTTCCGGCCGGTCACGCAGGTAGTCGATCCCGCGCTGGGGCTGGTTTCCGCCGCGAAAACCCGGAAGGCGGGCCAGGCGGAAGTCGGGAAGATGCTGGCGAAAATCACTCAGATAACCGCGCGCTGTGTCGATTCCCTCACCGGCGTCGTCGCGAAGCGAGCGGACGTGGCGGCGGGCCTCCGAGCCCGACGGCATCGACAAGCCGGTCAGAAAGTCCGGCATGTAGCGTGACAGGCCCGTTGGCTCGGTGTGGAACGGCAAGTGCCGGGAAATCGATCGGCGCACACGCTCGGCCCGCGACGGTCGGGGATCGAAACGGTCGACGACCCGCCCCTCGAGCTCTTCAATGCGCTCGCCGATATCGCTGAGGGCATCGGCAATGCGATCATAGGCGGTGGGCTTGTCGCGGAACATGGGCTGGGACTCCTGCGGTCGTCTGTTGGTCTGCGCCGACACTGGCTCCGGGCACTTAGGTCATGCCGATCGGGCGGTGGCGCAAGAGTATTCGCTGCGATAACGCCACCATGCGCGGTTGGTTGCGTCTGCTAACGACTTTGCCGCGCCTGAGCGCGGTTCTCGGCTGAATTGCCGGCGCGAACGCGTCGGGCTGGATCATTTATTTTTGGCAAGGGCGCAACCAAACCGGAGCTGACGCATTAGCAGGACATCGGGTTTTTCATGACCTGATACTCCAGCCATAATTCGGGCGGCCTCGTGCCGCCCATTTTTTTGCCTGCGGTGCGAGGCGTGGGTTGGGCGGCCCCAGCCCGAGATGTCAGCCGAACGGTGCCTTCATAAGCGATCGGCTATGGGTTCCGGAGCATCCAGAACGGTGCCGAGGCCCCGATCGAGGCGGACCGGTTCAACCGCCGCAAAGCCACCCGCTGCGGTCGCGGCGAAAAACTCCAGTTGGTCGCTGTCCCGTTCGATGACGACGGCCGCGAGTCGGCCGGTGAAGACGGCGCCGGTGTCCATCGAGATGCGGTTTTCCGTAACCACCGGACGGCCGCCCTTTTGGGGCTGGTGGCCATGCACGACGACGTGGCTGAGCCGTCCGATATGGTTGAGGAAGGGCGCGCGGATCCATAGGCAATCGTGGGTATCCTGCCGGTCTATCGGCCGACGCGGATCGATTCCGGCATGGACGAAGGCGAAGCTGCCGTCGACCGCGATCGACGCGGCGCCGGACAGAAGTTTCAAATGCTCGGGCCGGTCCCGCAGGATGCGGCGCCGGCTGGCCTCGAGGTCTGGGGCCGGGGCGGCGCCATAGGAGGCGAGGGTGGCGGCGCCGCCCTGATCCAGCCAATTGTCGATCGCGTCGATATCGAGTTCACCTTTAAGAAATTGCAGCAACCACCAGTCGTGATTGCCGATGAGCAGTCGGGAATTCGGATGGGTGGCGATCGCTTCGACGACGAGATCGAGGGCGCCGCGACTGTCGGGTCCCCTGTCGACGATATCGCCGAGGAAGATGATCTCCATGGGTGTCTTCCGGCTCTCCGCGACCGTGTCGAGCCCCTGAAGAAGCGTCGAAAGCAGCCCTGACGCGCCATGCACGTCACCGATGGCCGCGATCAGGGATGGATGTGGCGACATGGCGGAAACTCCGTTTACCTGGAGAGCTATGTTTTTCTTGGGGCGTTAATTCGCTCGAAAGCAGAACAACCTAAATTGGTATCACTCCACTCCGGATTGCGGATAAGACTCTGTCAACTCTTCGAGACACTGGATCGCGGACGTGTTCATTTTCAAGCCGTTGAACAATTTCCGCCTGAATCCGTTGGAACGGACCTATGCGCTGGCCGGGCTTGGGCTGGGCGTCCTGTTCGCCGTCACCGGACTTCTGATCGATATGCAGGTGCGTCGCTGGCAGGGGCTCGCCCCTGGCTTTGGTGCAACCTTCACGGCGACGGCGATGCACGTCATGGCGCTCTCGTCGCCGCTGGTGATCGGGCGGATCTTTCTGGGGATCGGCCGCCACCAGAGCAAGCTGCAGGATCGCCTTCGGCAAATGCATCAGACCGAGGCGTTGATGCGCGAGCAGGCCCATTGCGATGCCGTGACGGGGTTGTTCAATCGCTCCTACCTCACCAGCCGGCTGGAGGAGGGGATCGCGAGCCGGCTGTGGCAGAAGCGCGGCGCGCTCGTCTACATGCTCGACCTCGACAAGTTCAAAAAGATCAACGACACCTTCGGTCATCGCGCCGGCGACGTGGTCCTGACCGAAGTCGGCCGGCGATTGCGCGAAACGTGTGTCGGCGACGATATTCCCGTGCGTCTCGGCGGCGACGAATTCCTCGTCGTACACTTTCCCCAACCCGGCGAGGGCGCCGAGGACTTTGCCACAGCCCTGATCGCGTGCGTCGGACAGACCATCCACTTTGAAAATGTGCCGCTGACGCCCGGACTCAGCATCGGGATCGCCCGTGTCGGCGACGATGGCCGCACATGGTCCGACGTGATGCGATCGGCTGATATAGCGCTCTACCGAGCCAAGTCGAAATATGCCAACGCGTTCGAGATCTACCGGCCCGAGATGCGTCAGGCCAAGGACGCGGAGGCCGAACTCGTCGGCGAGATGAAGCGTGGCCTCGACCGGAATGAATTCGTGCTGCAATTTCAGCCGATCATCGCGGCGCGCGACGGCGTCATTCGCAGTTTCGAGGCGCTTGTCCGCTGGAACCATCCGCGCCGGGGTCAGTTGGCGCCCGCCGAATTCATCCCGGCGGCGGAGAGCTCCGGGCTGATCTTCCACTTGGGCAACCGGGTGCTGGTCGATGCGTGCACGGCGGCAGCCAGCTGGGCGACGCCGATCGGCGTCGCGGTGAATCTGTCGCCGATCCAGTTTCAGAATGGGCAATTGGCATCTCGGGTGCGGGAGGTGTTGGAAGAGAGCGGCCTTGCCCCAGGTCGCCTGGATCTCGAAGTGACGGAATCACTCCTGCTTGATCCGACCCCGACCGTCATTCGCATGATCGCCGAACTCCGCGAAATCGGCGTCAAGATCACTATGGACGATTTTGGAACGGGATTTTCCAGCCTCGGAAATCTCAGACAGTTCCGCTTCGACCGCCTCAAGATCGATCGCTCCTTCACCCAGGAACTGGCATCGGGCGAAGAAACGGCCGAGATCGTGCGCACCATCGTCCGCATGGCGGCAACGCTGCGCATGGAGACGGTGCTCGAAGGGGTCGAGAACGAGCGCCAGGAGGTCTTCGCCAAGCTCGAGGGACTCGATGAAGTGCAGGGATTCTTCTATGCGAAGCCGATGAACGGCGACGCTGTCCACCACTTCCTGGCCCAACGCGCTGAGGGAGCACGAGTGGCCGGCGGAAGCGCCGCCTGAACTGTCAGCCGGCGTATCGGAACCGCGGCCTCAAAAGGCCCAGGTGCGCGCCTTCGAGATCAGGAAATCACGGAATACCTTGAGCTTCGCCGCATTGCGCATCTGCTCGGGGTAGCAAAGATAGGTGTCGAAAGTCGGCATCTCCATCTCCGGCAGAACCTGCACGAGCTTGGCTCGCTTGTCGATCATGTAGTCCGGCAGCAGCGCCACGCCGATGCCGCTCTCGATGGCTGAGCGGATGGCGATCAGATTGTTGATCTGCAGGATCGGGTGGCGCATTTTGCCCTCTGGAAGGCCGACCGTTTCGAGCGTGTTCAGATTGCGCAGATAGTTCGGAGCCGGCTCGCCGAAGGTGATGATCCGGTGCTTGTCGAGATCCTCGATCGTTTCCAGCGGACCGAAGCGCGCCAGATAGGACGGCGCCGCATAGACGTGAAGATGCACGGTGAACAGGCGGCGCTGGATCAGGTCCGGCTGCTGTGGCTGTCTGAGGCGGATCGCCGCGTCCGCCTTGCGCATCGTCAGGTCGATCTCCTCGTTATCGAAGACCAGCTGCAGCTCGAGTTCGGGGTAAAGCTCGAGAAATTCCTTCGAGCGCTCCGTCAGCCAGCCGGAGCCGAGGCCGACCGTGGTGGTCACGCGCAGCTTGCCGGTTGGCTTCTCGCGGGTTTCGGTGAGCTGCATGCGGACCTGTTCCAGCCGCTTGAGAACCTCATTGGCGGTCTGGAACAGCAGTTCGCCCTGTTCGGACAGCACCAGGCCGCGAGCGTGCCGATGAAACAGCGGCGCGCCGATCTCCTGCTCCAGGGCGGCGACCTGCCGGCTGATCGCCGACTGGCTGAGGTTGAGAGCGTCGGCGGCGTGGGTAAACGAGCCGGCTTCGGCGGCTGCGTGAAAAATCCGCAGTTTGTCCCAGTCGAGCGCCATGGGGTGTCATCTCCAGACGGCTTTGGAGCGGGGCGTTCCTAGACGCCCGCCCGCTGCCGCTATTCCGCCGCTTGGCGTTGGTTGTCGAGCACCTGGGCGGCGAGCCATTTCTCGGCTTCCAGTGCTGCCATGCAACCGAGGCCGGCCGCGGTCACTGCTTGGCGATAGACGTCGTCGGCGACGTCGCCCGCCGCATAGATGCCCGGCATCGAGGTCTGCGTCGTGCCGGGTTCCACCCAGAGATAGCCGGACGGCTTCTGTTTCAATTTTCCGACGAACAATTCGACCGCCGGCGCGTGGCCGATGGCGACAAACACGCCGTCGGTCGCCCGTTCGCTGACCTCGCCGCTCACGCGGTTTTTCAGGCGAACGCCATTGACCGATTTCAGCGGCTTGACGACCCCCAAAATCTCCTCGACCTCGGTGTCCCAGACGATTTCGACATTGTCGGCGGCAAAGAGGCGGTTCTGCAGAATGCGCTCGGAGCGCAATTCGTTCCGGCGATGCACCAGCGTAACCGACTTCGCGATATGCGACAGATAGAGCGCTTCCTCGACGGCCGTGTTGCCGCCGCCGACAACGACGACGTCCTTGCCGCGGTAGAAGAACCCGTCGCAGGTGGCGCAGGCCGAGACGCCGAATCCCTGAAAGGTCGTCTCGCTTTCCAGGCCGAGCCATTTGGCCTGGGCGCCGGTGGCGATGATCAGCGCGTCGCAGGTGTAGACCGCGCCCGAATCGCCGGTTAGTCGAAACGGCCGCCGGTCGAGATCGGCCTCGACAATGACGTCGCTGGCGATCTCCGCTCCGACATTGAGCGCCTGGCTCTTCATCTGCTCCATCATCCACGGACCCTGGACGGGTTCGGCATAGCCCGGATAGTTCTCTACATCGGTCGTGATGGTCAGCTGGCCGCCCTCCTGAAGGCCGGCGACGAGCAGCGGCTTCATCATGGCGCGTGCCGCGTAGATCGCGGCGGTGTATCCTGCAGGACCAGATCCGACGATCAGAATGTCCACATGGCGTTCGGTCATGACGGCCTCGCTCGATTGGCGTCTGGCAGATGGCATCGCAAGTCGGCCCGTTCAATAGACGAGGGGGTGCGGTGCTGCAACACAAGGCGTCCGAGAGCGGTTGACGGCGGCATGGAGCGTTGCACCGATTGCCGATCCGGGGGCGAGAGGATATGAAAGCCCGCTGTTTCATGGCCCTTTAGCGCTGGCCTGTATTTTCCCGGAGCCGTTCCATTTTCAGGACCATCGCCCACGTCACCTCGATTTTCGGGCTCGCACTGGCGG
Source organism: Aurantimonas sp. C2-5-R2 (assembly GCF_036549495.1). Lineage (NCBI taxonomy): Bacteria > Pseudomonadati > Pseudomonadota > Alphaproteobacteria > Hyphomicrobiales > Aurantimonadaceae > Aurantimonas > Aurantimonas sp. C2-5-R2. The sequence continues at coordinate 16,149 of NZ_JAZHLJ010000057.1, read as the reverse complement.
CGGCGATGATCATTCCGGCACTGGTGGACCTTGCCGACGAGAACGAGGAATGGCGGGTTTTCATCGGCTCCAGCCTGCTGGTCGGCATGGTCAGCGTGCTCGTCGCCGTGGCGACGCGCGGCGAACGCCCCAAATTCACTCAACGACTCGGCTTCTTGCTTGTCACGACCGTCTGGCTGGTGGCGGTTCTCGTCGGCTCGCTGCCGATCTATTTCTCGGAGGTCAATGTCACCTTCGCGGGTGCCTTCTTCGAGTCCATGTCGGGGCTGACGACGACCGGTTCGACGGTGATCTCCGGCCTCGACGCGCTGTCGCCGGGCATCTTGATGTGGCGGTCGCTGCTGCAATGGCTCGGCGGCATCGGCATCGTCGGCATGGTGCTCTTGATCCTGCCCTCGCTGCAGGCCGGTGGACTGGCGTTGTTCCACATGGAAAGTTCGGACAAGTCGGACAAGGTCCTGCCCCGGATCAACCAGCTGGTCGGCGGACTGGTCACGGCCTATGTCGTCCTGACTACCCTTTGCGCGATAACCTACACCGCTCTCGGGATGAGCTTCTTCGACGCAGTCAATCACGCCATGACGACCGTGGCGACCGCCGGCTTTTCGACGCATGATGGTTCGATCGGGTATTTCGAAGACAAGCGCATCCTGCTCGCCGCCATGGTGTTCATGATCCTCGGGGCATTGCCCTTCGTGATCTACATCAGGGCGTTCCTGCCGAGACGCTTCCAGCTATGGCGCGACCCCCAGATCGCCGTCTTCCTGATGATCTGCCTGGTGCTCAGCCTGGCCATGGCGGTGACGCGCCGGGTCGTGAACGATACGCCCTTCGGCGAGGCGCTGCTGTCCTCGGCATTCAATCTGGTCTCGATCATCACCACCACGGGGTATGCGTCCGAGGACTATACGCTGTGGTCGAATGCTGCGATCGGCTTGTTCTTTCTGGCCACCTTCCTCGGCGGCTGCGCCGGGTCGACGACCGGCGGCATCAAGGCCAACCGGCTGGTCATCCTTTATCTGCTGGTCCGCTCGAGCTTTCGCCGGCTGGTCCGGCCGCATGCGATCATTCGCTTGAAATACGGCAATGACGACATCTCGCCGCAGACCATCCAGACGGTCACGATCTTCTTCTTCCTGTTTTTCGGCGCGCTGTTGATGGGCACGGTGTTGCTGACGATGTTCGGCCTCGACATCGTCACCGCCTTTACCGGATCGTTGACGGCGCTGGCCAATGTCGGTCCCGCCTTCGGACAGATCATCGGCCCGGCGGGCAATTTCGGCTCGCTCCCGGATCCAGTCTTGTGGATCCTGTCGATCGGCATGCTGCTCGGCCGGCTGGAACTGGTAACCGTTCTCATCCTGCTGTTTCCGTCGGTCTGGCTGGATTGATGGTGGTGTGCGCCGTCCCGGTCGCCGGGCCGTCCCTCGATCGGAGCTGACCGCGAGCCCGCATGCGCATCGTCTATATCAATCTCGATAGGGCCATCGAACGGCGCGCCTTCATGGAAGAACAGAGCGCCGCGCTCGGGCTGCGCTTCGAGCGTTTTCCAGCTGTCCGTGCGGACGATATCTCGGACGAGACCGCGCGCACCCTCGGGAAAGGCTGGGAGCGGCCGCTGACCAAGCCGGAGCTGGCCTGCTTCCTGTCCCACCAGACGCTGTGGTCCGAACTGGCTCGCGGCAAGGAGCCCATGCTGGTCCTGGAGGACGACGTGGTGCTCTCCGGCCGACTTGCCGCGGCGTTGCCGCGATTGGCCGGATTGACCGATGTCGATCTGGTCAATCTGGAGAGCTTCGACCGCAAGCGGTTCGTTGCGCGCAACGGGCGTGTCCTCGGCGCAATCTCCATCGTCCGGGTTCATCGCGACAAGTCAGGATCGGCCGCCTATCTGCTGTGGCCGAGCGGCGCGCAGAAGCTGCTGGCGCGCGCCCGGCTCGGGGCCGCGCCGGTGGATGCCTTCATCCATTCGCTGAAACGCCTCGTGTCCTATCAGGTGGAGCCGGCGCTCGCGATGCAGCTGCACATCCTGAAGGCGAGGGGCATCGAACCGCCGATCCCCATCGGTTCGACCATTCAGGCCTCCCGGCAACGGCTTGCGGTCACACCCGAAAATTTGCCCTTCCACCTCCGGCGCCTGACGACGCAGGTGAAGCTGGCGGGAGACCATGTCATGCGCCTGTTCGGCCGGCGGTACCGGCGAACGCGGGTCGACGATGGCGATTTTCAGCCACGGTCCGCGGCGGACCAGAGCCGTTCATAAACACGCTGGATTTCCGCGGCCTCGCGCGCCAGGGGAAATTTCGCCCTGACATGGGCGAGCGCCGAAGCGCCGGCGCGCGCCAAAGCCTCGGGGTCGGATAGATACGCCTCGACCGCCGCCGTGAGAGCCGCGACATCGCCGACCGGAACGATGCGTCCGGTCTCGCCCTCGATGATCATGTCCTGGAACGCGCCAGCGTCGCTGGCGACGACCGCGGCGCCGGAAGCCATCGCCTCCAGCGGGGTCAGGCCGAAGCCCTCGTTGCGCGGGGGCGCGACGTAAAGATCGAAGGCCCGGAACCACGTCGTCACGTCCTCGACCTCGCCGAGGAAGCGGATGCGTTCATTTAGCCCGGCGGCCTCGACACGGCGCCGCAGATCGGCGTCGAACCCTGCGTGCTCTGCCGTGGCGCGGCCGGTGACGATGGCTGTCCATTCGGGATGGCGTGGCAAGAGGGCGATCATCGTGTCAATGAACAGGTCGGTGCCCTTCTGGTGGCGGATGCGCCCCGAGCAACCGATCAGCCGCCGCCCGGCAAGACCGAGCGCGGCCTTCTGTGCCTCGCGCGACGGCGCCGGATGAAAGCGATCGAGGTCGATTCCGTGCAGCACGATTTTGGCCGGGACCGTGAGATAGCCGGCGCTCCTGCCGCTTGTCGCGATCACCGCGTCCATGCGCCGGATTAGCGAGCGCGTCCAGCCGGTGTGGTGGCGTTGCGCGGCGGAGGTGAAGACGAGCCGCAGCGGCATCCGTAGGATGTCGCGCAGCACGATGCCGGCCAGCATCTCCACGTTGCGCCGGGCATGCCAGATGCGGAACGGCCGGCCTATTGGAGGCGACCAGAGGCCGGGCATATCGCGAAGACGCAGCTTCGGCAGATGGTCCGGCAAACCCGGTCCGAGCGCCGCGATGCCGAGGGAGCGTGCCTGGAGGGGGACGAGCTGGACGATCGTCGACGTCACGCCGGACAGCCGGCGTTTGAAGTTCGGCGCGATGACCGCGATATCTCGAACGTTCATCTGGGCGACTCCGTCACGGCGCGTTTGGCCCTTGCGGCCAGTTTAGGCGACGGCGAAGGGCAGGGGGGCCGTTTCAGCGCCGCCAAACCTCGCCCATGCGCTTGCACGCACCCCATCCCCTTTTCCCTTGGGGACAGGGTGTGCTGTCTTGGAGGTCCTTTGCGCCTACGCCCAGCTGACCTGAAGGATCTCGTAGGATCTTGCGCCGCCCGGCGCCGCGACCTCGACGGTGTCGCCCTCGCCCTTGCCGATCAAGGCGCGGGCGATCGGCGAGGAGATCGAGATGCGTCCCATCTTCACGTCGGCTTCCTGGTCGCCGACGATCTGATAGACCTTCTCCGCCTCGGTATCCTCGTCGACGAGCTTGACCGTCGCGCCGAACTTCACCTTGTCGCCGGACAGCTTCTTGACGTCGATGACCTCGGCGCGGGCGGTCAGGTCCTCCAACTCGAAGATGCGCCCCTCGTTGAGGCTCTGGGACTCCTTGGCGGCATGGTACTCGGCGTTTTCCGACAGGTCCCCGTGTGCGCGCGCCTCGGAGATCGCCTGGATGATCCGTGGCCGCTCTTCCTGTTGGCGACGGCGAAGCTCCTCCCGTAGCGCATCAAACCCGTGGGTCGTCATCGGGACCTTTTCCATGGCCTCCACCTTTCCCATGCGCGGGCGTGCCGCGACATCGTCTTTTCGTTGGTTGCCGGCAGGCCGAGGCCCGACGCCGGAGCACAATAATAAACCGGCCCCGAACGGCAGCGACCGTTCGGAACCAGCGAGACAATCCGGACTGCGACAGTGCCTGGTGCCCTGTCCGAAGGGCGCGTTTTAGTCAGGCAGCCGTAAAGTACGATTGCAACGGCCGAACTTCAAGATTGCCGGTCCGGAGTGCGGCGATCGCTTCGGCGGCGGCACTCATCCCCGCCAAGGTCGTGTAGTACGGCACTTTGTGGATCAAGGCCGCGCGGCGCAGCGAGCGCGAATCGGACAGCGCCTTGGCGCCCTCCGTGGTGTTGAGGACGAGCTGCACCTGACGGTTGCGAATCGCGTCCTCGATATGCGGGCGTCCCTCCAGGACCTTGTTGATCTTCTCGGCGGCGATCCCGTTATCGATGAGGAAGCGCTGGGTGCCGCCCGTCGCGATCACTTTGAAGCCGAGGTCGTAGAGCCGGCGGACGGGCGCGAGGGCCCGCTGCTTGTCCCCGTCACGAACCGAGATGAACACCGTACCGTCGCGCGGCAAGTCGACGCCGGCGCCGAGCTGCGACTTTGCGAAGGCGACGGCGAAGTCGTAATCGAGACCCATGACCTCGCCGGTGGAGCGCATCTCCGGGCCGAGCAGCGTGTCGACGCCGGGGAAGCGGGCGAACGGGAACACCGCCTCCTTGACCGCGATGTGCTTGAGGCCGCGCGGATCGGGCGCGCCGCCATATGCCGCGAAGGCCGCGTCGAGGGTTTCGCCGGCCATGATCCGCGCCGCCACCTTGGCGATCGGCGAGCCGATGGTCTTGGCGACGAAGGGCACGGTGCGCGAGGCGCGGGGATTGACCTCCAGGACGTAGATGTCGTCGCCCTTGATGGCGAACTGGACGTTCATCAGGCCACCGACCTTGAGCGCCAGCGCCATGTCGCGGGTCTGGCGGGCCAATTCGTCGGTGATCGCCGTCGACAGCGAGCGGACCGGCAGCGAACAGGCCGAGTCGCCGGAATGGATGCCGGCTTCCTCGATGTGCTCCATGATGCCGGCCACATAGGTGGATGTGCCGTCCGACAGGCAGTCGACATCCACCTCGATCGCGTCCTTGAGATAGGAGTCGATCAGCACCGGCGACTTGCCCGAGACGACCACGGCCTGGGTGATGTAGCGCTCGAACTGCGGCTCGTTGCGGACGATCTCCATCGCCCGGCCGCCGAGCACGTAGGACGGCCGGATGACCACCGGATAGCCGATTTCGGCGACGATCTTGCGCGCCTCCTCGACCGAGCGGGCAATGCCGTTGCGGGGCTGACGCAGATCGAGATCGGTGAGCAGCTTTTGAAAGCGGTCGCGATCCTCGGCGAGGTCGATCGCATCCGGCGAGGTGCCGAGGATCGGAATGCCGGCCTTTTCGAGGGCGTCGGCGAGCTTCAGCGGCGTCTGGCCGCCGAACTGCACGATGACCCCGTGCAACGTTCCCCGGGCTTGTTCGACCTTCAGGATCTCCAGCACGTCCTCGGCCGTCAGCGGCTCGAAATACAGCCGGTCCGAGGTGTCGTAGTCGGTCGAGACGGTTTCGGGATTGCAGTTGATCATGATCGCCTCGAAGCCTGCGTCCTTGAGGGCGAAGGCGGCGTGGCAGCAGCAATAATCGAACTCGATGCCCTGGCCGATCCGGTTCGGGCCGCCGCCGAGGATGACCACCTTCTTGGCGTCGCTGACCTCGGCCTCGGACCGCGGCGCGCCGGCGAAGGGCCGCTCGTAGGTCGAGTACATGTAGGGGGTCGGCGAGGCGAATTCGGCGGCGCAGGTGTCGATCCGCTTGTAGACCGGATGAATATCGAGCCGGTCCCGCAAGGCCGCGACATCCGCCTCATCCTGACCGACGAGCTTCGCCAGCCGGGCATCGGAAAAGCCGACCGACTTCAAAAAGCGCAGATTGTCGGCGTCCTTGGGCAGTCCGTGCTCGCGCACCCGTGCCTCGAGATCGATGATCGCCTTGATGCGGGCGATGAACCACGGGTCGATCTTGCAGGATTGGTGAACCTGTTCCGGACTGGTGCCCATGCGCAGCGCCTGCGCGACCATCAGCAGGCGGTCGGGTGTCGGCGTGCCGAGCGCGGCGCGGATCGCGTTCTTGTCGTCGCCTTCGCCGATCCCCGGAATCTCGATCTCGTCGAGCCCGTCAAGCCCTGTCTCCAGGCCTCTCAACGCCTTCTGCAGCGATTCCTCGAAGGTCCGGCCGATCGCCATGACCTCGCCGACCGACTTCATCGCCGTGGTCAGATACGGTTCGGCGCCCGGGAATTTTTCGAAGGCGAAACGCGGGATCTTGGTGACGACATAGTCGATCGACGGCTCGAACGAGGCCGGCGTCGCGCCGCCGGTGATGTCGTTGTCGAGTTCGTCGAGCGTGTAGCCGACGGCGAGCTTCGCCGCGACCCGGGCGATCGGAAAGCCGGTCGCCTTGGAAGCCAGCGCCGATGAGCGGGAGACGCGCGGGTTCATCTCGATGACGACCAAGCGGCCGTCCTCCGGGTTCACCGCGAACTGCACGTTCGAGCCGCCGGTCTCCACCCCGATCTCGCGCAACACCGCGATCGAGGCGTTGCGCATGATCTGGTATTCCTTGTCGGTCAAGGTCAGCGCCGGCGCGACGGTGATGGAATCCCCGGTATGGACGCCCATCGGGTCGATGTTCTCGATCGAGCAGATGATGATGCAATTGTCCGCCTTGTCGCGAACGACCTCCATCTCGTACTCTTTCCAGCCGAGCACGCTCTCCTCGACCAGCACTTCGGTGGTCGGCGAGGCGTCGAGCCCGCCCTCGACGATCTCGAAGAATTCCGAGCGGTTGTAGGCGATGCCGCCGCCGGTTCCGCCGAGAGTAAAGGACGGGCGGATGATCGCCGGCAGGCCGACCGCGTCGAGCGCCTCCGCCGCGGCGGCCAGCGCCCGTGTCATGTAGCGCTGCTTGCGATCGGATTCGCCAAGCTGCCAGGCGTCCTCGAGCGCGGTCAGCGCCGCGTCCCGCTCGGCCGGATCGGAGATCGCGTGGATGATCTCGGCCTTGCGGTCGTCATGGACCCGTCGGTCGGCGGCCTTGGCATCGGTGGCGTTGGCCAGCAGCGAGCGCGGCGTCTCCAGGCCGATTTTCGCCATCGCCTCGCGGAAGAGGGCGCGGTCCTCGGCCTTGTCGATGGCGTTCGCGTCGGCGCCGATCATCTCGACACCGTATTTCTCCAAGACGCCCATGCGCCGCAGCGACAGCGCCGTGTTCAGCGCCGTCTGCCCGCCCATCGTCGGCAGGATCGCGTCCGGCCGCTCCTTGGCGATGATCTTGGCGACCACCTCCGGCGTGATCGGTTCGATATAGGTGGCGTCGGCGAGATCGGGGTCGGTCATGATCGTCGCGGGGTTCGAATTGACCAGGACGATCCGGTAGCCTTCCTCCTTCAGTGCCTTGCAGGCCTGGGTGCCGGAATAGTCGAATTCGCAGGCCTGGCCGATGATGATCGGGCCCGCACCGATGATGAGGATGGTGTGGATGTCGGTGCGTTTCGGCATGGCAAGCTGTCGTCCGGTTTGGTTGCGCGCCAAGATTCCGCCCGCATCAGGGATGCGGCCGGTTGCGGCGGGTTCTGTCGAGGCTGAGGCCGGCTTATAGGCAAGAGGCGGGCAGGGGGGAAGGGGTGACGGATGAGCTTTTCGTGGGAATGTCATGCCGGCCCCACGCGCGATGGAATGGCGAGGGCCTGGCTCCGGCTTGCTTGTGAGACGGAAACCGCTCGTTATAGTCGTACCGGCGGGGACGACGGCTGATGGCAAGTGGGAGTGAAACTTGGCGCTGCTCGGGACGCGCGTAAAGCATCTGGGCAGGAATGTCCTCAACCGGCTGGCGACCCGCATGAGTTCCGCCTTCGGATGGGTGACGGCGCTCTACGCATCGCACCGACGATCCACCGAGGCGCGGCATCAGCGGCTTTCCACCGATCCCGCGCGGCTTGACCAAGACCTCGTCGCGCAAGAAAGCGCCGTCAACACGGCTGCCTCCCGCGTTCGCGGCACCTGGGTCACCTATCTGGTTCTTTGGACCTATCTCGTCATCGCCGTCGGATCGATCACCCATCGCCAGTTGTTTCTGGCCGAAGGCATCAAATTGCCGGTGCTCGACGTCGACTTGCCGCTGATCGGTTTCTTCTGGGTGGCGCCGGGGCTGTTCATCGTCATGCATCTGTACCTGCTCCTGCAGCTGCGCGGCTTGATGGAGCGGGTGTCGACTTACGAGACCATCCTGTGCCATGCGACGAAAAGCCCGGCTGAAAGGGCGCGCCTGCGGCAGCGGCTCGATCCGTATATCGTTCTGCAGGCGGTGGCGGGGAGCGAAGAGGGTCTGCACGACCGGATCTATGTCGGCGTCCTGCGCTTCATCGTCTGGCTGACGGTGGTCTTCGCGCCACTCGGCCTCCTGTTCTTCGTCCAGATTCGATTCCTGCCCTATCACGATGAGGCGGCGACTTGGGCGCACCGCGTGTTCATCGCCCTTGATCTACTCTGCCTATGGCTGATCTGGCGCCCCGCGCTCAGGGCGAAGAGTTCGAACGCTTTGATGTCGCTCGCACGATCAGGCTTCGCTGTGACCGCCAGTCTTGCCGGCGTGTTCCTGTCCGTCCTGGTCTTTATCTTTCCGGGCGAAGCGATCGAAGGGTACCAGGCTTCGATCTTGTCCCGCCCCTTAGTTGGCACCTGGGACCGGAATTATAAGCCGACATCGAGCGGTTGGGTCCTGAACCATATCGTTCTGAGCGTCGACGACGATTTCATCGACGACGATGAGATCGCGAAGCTTGATGCACGGGAGAAGGAAAGCCCGACGAACACATCCTCTTCCGGAGCAATGGTTCGCTCGTTTCGCGATCGCGATTTTCGCGGTGCGGTACTTGAATCCCTCGACCTTCGCCGAACAAATTTTGAAAAGGCGGGGCTGCAGGGGGCGTGGCTGGACGGGGCGCAGCTGCAGAGGGCGTCGGCTGGCCGGAGCGCAGCTGCAGAGGGCGTCGCTGGCCTCGGCGCGGCTGCAGGGGGCGTCGCTGGAGGGCGCGCAGCTGCAGGGGGCGTCGCTAGACTGGGCGGATCTGCAGGGGGCGTGGCTGGAGAACGCGTCGCTGCAGGGAGCATCGCTGAAAGGGGCGCAACTGCAGGGGGCGTCGCTAGACTGGGCGGATCTGCAGGGGGCGTGGCTGGAGAATGCGTCGCTGCAGGGGGCATCGCTGAGCGGGGCGCAATTGCAGGGGGCATCGCTGAGGAACGCGCGATTGCAAGGGGTGTGGCTGCAAGGCGCGTCGCTGCAGGGGGCGTCGCTAGACGGCGCGTCGCTGCAGGGGGCGTTGCTCGCTGACGCTTTTGCCTGGCGAACGGTCCTGGGCTCCGCGCACGATCTTGAGAGTGCGTTCATCGCCAACGTCGAGGCCGCTCCGGTTATCGGGCCATCCCTCGATCAGGACGATGATCTCATTCAGGACGATGATCTGATCCCGCTTGAGCCCGAGCGTCTGAGCGGACTCGTCGAAGCATGGTCGAAAGACATTCCCGAGGGCGATCGGAAGAATGACTTTCTGAAGCGTCTGGAGGTGCTACGGATGGATGCACGAACCCCGGAAGAGGACGGGGTAACCGTCGATGCCTGGGTTCGGCTGGAAAAGGCCAGCCTTTCTTTCGAGGAATGGTTGCCGATCCATCTGGAAATTCTGGTCGGTATTGCCTGCAACGCTGACGCGGACGGTTACGTATCCAACGCAATCGCCAACCGATTGAGCAATCTCTCTCGGCGAGTCGAACCGGCCTCTCCGGTCGCAAAAGCTGCGAAAACCCTGCTCGATGCGACAGCGGATTCCTGTCCCGGCGCGGTTGCCATCGATGACGCGGCCAGGACGACGCTGCAGAACATTCTCACTATAGCAGACGAGGAACAGCTGGATGCCGAGGCCGCGGCGCAGCGTCCGGCGCCGTCTGATCGGACACCATGAGCTTCACCTGACGAGCTGGATGATCGCTCAATCCGCGTCGGACGGCGGCCGCGCCGCCCTGCCGCGCGGCAATCTCCCGTCATAGCTGTCATAGCCGAGCGACAAGGCGAGGCAGGCGAGTTCGACGGTCTTCGGGATTTCCACCGCCTTGCCGTCGCGGTGGCCCTTTTCGTAATACTGGATGACCCGCTTCTTCAGGCCGAGCCGCTCGGCGGCGTCCTTCTGCTTCAGCCCGAGCGACTTGCGCCAGGTTCGAAAAGCCTCCGGGTCCATCGGAACTCCCCTCCATGCAGCCACGTCGTGCGGCCGCGCCGCCGCGGCGACCAGCTTCGAGAAAGCCGGGCCTGCTTAGATCGTCGCCTCGGCAAAGTCGATTCGACGGTCACGGATTCCCTTGGTCGACGCACCTGAAAAATGCACCTCGTGCGCAATAATCGCTTGACTTGACGCACAGAGTGCGCATTTATGAATGGATTGCAATCGAGCGACGATCATTCCTTCCGGTTGAATTTAACCGGAAGGAAGGCTTCGGGCGCTAGGGTTTCAAAATCGAACGAGGAGCGCGAACATGTTAGCGGATATCATCGTCGGCCGCTCTTCCTATGGCGGCGACCGGGGCAGGGACGACCTGCACCGCCACGCCACCTTCAGCTGCGGCTTCCGCAGCTGGATGAAGCGGCTCTTGATGCGGTTCCGCGCGGCTTAAGCCGCCGGCGGACCGAAATACCCTTAGACAGCATGAAGGCGCCGGAGCGATCCGGCGCCTTCATGCGTTTGGGCTTGAACCGGGATCGCGGCCGCCGCTCAGGCGGCGATCTTGCCGACCTTGTGATCGTCGATCATTCGGAAAAACCGCTGGAACAGATAGTGCGAATCCTGCGGGCCGGGCGAGGCTTCGGGATGATGCTGCACCGAGAACACCGGCTTGCCGGCAACGCGCAGCCCGCAGTTCGAGCCGTCGAACAGCGAGCGATGGGTCTCCTCGACCCCGGCCGGCAGGGAGTCCGCCGCCACCGCGAAGCCGTGGTTCATCGACACGATCTCGACCTTGCCGGTGGTGAAATCCTTGACCGGATGATTGGCGCCGTGATGGCCCTGATGCATCTTCTCGGTCCGCCCGCCAAGCGCCAGCGCCAGCATCTGGTGGCCGAGGCAGATGCCGAATACGGGCACGCCCTTGTCGACCAGCGCCTTGATCGTCGGCACGGCGTAATCGCCGGTCGCGGCCGGATCGCCGGGACCATTCGACAGGAACACCCCGTCCGGCTCGTGCGCGAGGATCTCCTCGGCGCTCGCCGTCGGCGGCACCAGAACGACCCTGGCGCCCTGGCCGGCCATCAGCCGCAGGATGTTGCGCTTGGTGCCGTAGTCGATCGCGACGATCGTGTAGCGCGGCGCGGCCTCGGCCGCATAGCCTTCGTTCCACACCCAGGGTTTTTCGTCCCAGACGGTGGTGTCGCCGCTGCCGACCTCTTTGGCCAGATCGAGCCCCACGATGCCGCCCCAGGCCGCCGCGCGGACTTTTAGCGCATCGATGTCGAAATTCCCGTCCGGATCGTGGGCGATCACCGCGTTCGGCATGCCGGTCTCGCGGATCAGCGCCGTCAGCGCCCGCGTGTCGACGCCCGACAGCGCGATGACGCCCCGCTCCTTCAGCCAGGCGTCGAGATGGCCCGACGAGCGATAGTTCGACGGTTCGGAAATGTCGGCCCGGAAGATCGCGCCGACCGCCCCCGCCGCCTTGGCCGGGGTCAGGTCTTCCTGGTCCTCGGCATTGGCGCCGACATTGCCGATATGCGGGAAGGTGAAGGTGACGATCTGGCGGCTGTAGGAGGGGTCGGTGAGAATTTCCTGATAGCCGGTCAATGCGGTGTTGAAGCACACCTCGCCCTCGATCGCGCCGGTCGCGCCGAGGCCGAAGCCCTCGATCACGGTTCCGTCCGCGAGCACGAGGAGCGCGGTTGTCTTGCGCGTCGTCCAGCCGTCGGTCATGGTCTCACCTTTCAGTCGTCGGATATGCCGGCGCATTGCCACAATCGGGGCGCTATCTGCCAGGCATTGCGTCGGTTCGCCATGATATCGGCGCATGGCTGCCTTGGCGCAACCGCCCTTGCGCGCCGCCCGGCAATTCTCTACATCCGCGCCGCATTGCACTGCAAGAGGCGGCGTCGTCATTGGCGGATGGCCGCCGGTGCGGCATATTCGGGCGCCACGTCCGATGCAATTGAGAGACAGGCCCGGTCAAGATCGAAGCCCGCCCCGGCTTGTAGGGGCACCGGGGCTTTACCTACGTGAAGAACAGGTGTCGATTACGCGCCACGCTGGCCGACTTCGGTCCGCGCGGGCGGATTTGACGAAACGCGAAAGTCACCACCATGCGCGAGCATCTCGCGGACGCTTTGAACACAGCGACCAAAAGCCAGGACAAACGCCGCATCTCGACCCTGCGGCTGATCAACGCGGCGATCAAGGATCGCGACGTGGCCAATCGCAATGCCGGGCGCGACCCGGTCGGCGACGAGGAGGTGCTGCACATCCTCGTCAAGATGATCAAGCAGCGGGTCGAATCCGCCAAGGACTACGAGGACAGCGGTCGGCTGGAACTGGCCGAGCAGGAGCGCGACGAAATCGCCGTCATCCGCGATCTGTTGCCGCCGCAGCTCGACCCCAGCGAAATGGAACGGGCCTGCCGGCAGGTGGTCGAGGAGACCGACGCCAAGGGCCTGCGCGACGTTGGCCGCTGCATGAACGCCCTGAAGGAACGCTTTCCCGGCAAGCTCGACATCGGCAAGGCCTCGACCGTGGTCAAGGGTCTGCTGAGGTAGGGTCGGGCCGTTTGCGGACCAGTTCGGTCGGTTGAGCGCAAATAGCGGATGTCCGGAAGCAGACATTCAGTGGCCCGCTATGCGAGGAAACGCTCAGAGTCCGTTTCGAAACTCACTGCGGCGGGTTCAAAGGCCCCTCGGATGGTCGCTCCGCAATGACATGATACCCGATTTCCGCGGGTTTGGGCGTCCCNAGAGTCCGTTTCGAAACTCACTGCGGCGGGTTCAAAGGCCCCTCGGATGGTCGCTCCGCAATGACATGATACCCGATTTCCGCGGGTTTGGGCGTCCCGGGTGAACCATGGAGGCTGGTCTTGGCAGGGTTTCGAAACGGCCTCTCAGCCAAGTCATTTCTGGCGTGCATCGGACCAACCAAACACGTCGTCGTGCTCAACATCATCCTGCCGCAACCGGTAACGTGCCACGAGGAAGCGCTCGAGCCCCGCTGTCGAGAAGCAGACAGGTGCCCTCAGTTGGCGACCGTTTAGAAAAGCGGCGTGGAACATCCCTGCATACAAGTCGAGTTGCTCTGTGCCGAACAGGCCAGGATCCAACGCGTCTTCCTGCGGCTCGGACGTGGTCATCAGCTCGAATGCCCTCTGGTGCGATCGCTCCATTGTGACGTCGCCCTCTTGCGCAATACGATGGTTAATGGCGATGTTGCTGAGAATGCTGAGTATTTCCCAATCCTTCATACCTTGCTCGTGCATTGCCTGTAGGTGCGTCATGACTTCGGTATCAGCTAGAAGGCGTGGCAAGGTATGCTGGAGCGATGCTCGCGTGTGGTTGTAGCGGTGAGCGATGTCGAGCTGCGCTTGCTCGTGATCGTAGATTGATCCGGGCCCGTCGAACCAAGGTACGCGCTCGCCAGAGCTTGATTCGAAGTTTCGATCCGGCTCGAACGCGCTCGTCGTTTTTCTAATTTCTTCGGCGAACAGTTCCGTGGACACGAACTCCAGATAGAGCTCGGCATAGGGCCGACCGACAAAAATTGGATCGAACACCGACCGGTCGAATGCTGCGAAAAGTGCCTCGTCGTGATGCGCGGAGCAGCAGTGCAGTATTGCCGCAAACAGCGCGATGCTTTCACCTGCATGATGAGCGCTCCGAACACCCAGGGGCAACCTAACTCCGATCTCACAGCCATCATCTTCGTGAACCGTGAATTCCAGCTTGTTGACCTCGTCATCGCAGGTGAGCTTGATAGTGATCGCGCATGGTACGATGCCGAGATCGCGGCCTGCCATCGCACACGCCGCGAGCTGGAGCTCTGCGATCAGCTGCTCCGCGCTGGGCGTGATTGCATAGTCGTTCGCAAACTCACAGCGCAGTTCGATCCCGAGTGCTTTCCAGCGGACCCGTCGTGTAGGCCCGAGATCGCCAAAGGGGCGATCAAGCATTGCCTCTTCAAGACCGGTCCAGGTGTCATCCCAAGTGCCCTGGCTCCAGAAGCCGCTGCGTTGATCCGCTGCCTGCCAGATCGGCTGCTTGATCTCGGGCGGCCAGTTTGTGGCAAGTGTATCGACACTTTTGCGCGCTTCTGGAGCACTGCGGTTGAGGATGCCGAGTAGCGCGGCAAGCTGTCCCATATTTTCGTGCATGCGGGGATGCTCGTCCATGTGGAATGGCCGTGAGTCATGCTGGACGTGCGCGACGATCATCACTGGAAACAGCTGCAAGAAGCCCAAGGAATTCCCAGCGGCATCCTCGGCGTCGAGCAGTGCGAGTAGCGCGCGCGGCAACATGTTGCCGACCCGATCAAGGTCCTCGCAACGCGCAATGTATGCCGCGGCCATTGCGTGATACTTGGAGGCATAGATTAATCCGAGGCGGCCATATTGCTCGGCAAGGAGCAGCAGGATGCGGAGGATCCATCCGAGCTGCTCGCCAGAAAACCATTTCGCTTTCGCCTTTTGCAGTTCCCGGATCGCGGCTGCGGACTCATCGCGATCGAGAAGGCTGAATGCCCGATCGATGGCTTTGTCCCCAGCTGCGGCGGCACCCGCACGCGTTGCCACCAGATCGTCCGCCCGTGACGCGAGCGCGAGAAGCTCGTCCAGCTCGCCAATATAGCCGATCATCTGTGTGAGATGGTCGGAGAACTCCTCGATTGGATAGAGTGGAGCGTCGACTGCAGTGTCGAGCATCTCGTTCCAAAACTCGAAAGCTCTGGCTACGTCTGGCACGAGTCCAGGCTCCGCCGGCGCAAACTCCAAGCTGCCGCGCATTCTCAGCAGGCCGCTACGGCGACCTGGGCCAATGCCAGTTTGGGCAAGCCACTGTTCGAACAGGTCGACGAGTTTTCTTCGCCGTGCGAAGAGCTCGGCCGCGTCGATATCATATTGCCCGAGGCCAAGGCCACCGAAGCAGTAGGTCAACAGCACGACGGCGTCGGTGATTTCGCCTATGCTCGTATGCTGCGATACGTCACTGAAGTAGTCAGCAACGAGGTCGGCTGTGGGGGTGAGGTCGCCCTTGCCGCGAAGGTTGGCGACGGCGATCTCGTACATTGCATCCCGGGCGAGGCCGCGCGGCGCGGGATGCGGCAGAAAGGCCGCCATCTTATCGAGCCAGAAGCGCAGGTCCGCCCGTGCGCTGTCGTCAAAAGTGGCTTTGCGAAGCCCAGCCTTGATGGCGAGGAAGTCTGCTCTATTGATCGGGATTGGAACGCGCGCCTGCCATTTCTGCCGGTGTTCGATATAGCCTTCCTCGAGCTCACCTGCGGGGACTAGCTCTGACGGGAGATGCAGATACTCCTGCGCGATCCAGAAGATGTCCGGCTCGGCGAGCCACTCGGCGATGGCGTTACCATCGAAGATCTGAAGCCCAACACCCTGAGCTTTTGCTTCATCGATGAGCTTCAGGCGCTTCGCGATCGGCAGGTTGGGCTCACAGAAATAGACGATTTCATCCACGCCCCCTTGATCGACCAGCGTGCGGACGTCCTTCCGTATCTTCGTTTCTATTGTTTTCTGAAGGCTGCAGGCGAAGACCAGCTTGCGGTCGCCGGATGAGCGCGCTGCGAAGCTGTTTTCCGGAAACTCTAGCAACGCCAGACGCGTAGTAAAGCTTTCGAAATCGCGCCCGCGGTCGCCCCCGCTGCTCACGGGGCCGTGTCAACGGGAGAATGTTGCTCGCGATGCGTGCCCGCGCGAGATAACGTGCGAGGTGCTCGAATTCGTGGTGAGAATTTCTGGCGCTGAGCTCGGAAAGGTGAAAGCGGATGACGCTCGAAAGTCTAGGCTCAGGACCTATTAATTTCTCTTGATCTGTGATTCAGGGTTTCCGTCAAGGAGGTTCTGATGGCTGGTTTGTTTTTGCTGAGCGA